>JAKPNC010000012.1 GCA_029548585.1 bacterium
CATACTATCGGGTGTCAACCTGAAGGTCAAAAAGGGCGAGAAACTGGGGATCGTGGGACATACCGGGGCTGGCAAAACAACCCTCATAGGACTTCTCCTGAGGATGTTTGAGCCGGTCTCCGGGGATATCCTCGTTGACGGAAGAAGCATAAGGGATTTTACCCTCCAGTCCCTCAGGGAGAAGACGGGACTTGTCACCCAGGAACCTATAATCTTCTACGATACCATCGGCAGCAATATCACCCTTTCAGACGAAACGGATCCCGCAAGGCTTGATAATGCCCTCAGGGTGTCCGGGCTGAAAGGACTGGTGGATACTCTCCCCCTGGGCTGTGACACGGTTGCGGGGGAAAGGGGCGCCACTCTCTCGGGAGGGCAGAAGCAGCTTCTTTCCATAGCCCGGGCAGTATACAGAAACCCCGAGATCCTCATTCTCGACGAGGCTACCGCCTCTCTGGACAGCAATTCGGAGAAATTGCTGCAGCAGGCCCTTGACAACATTATCGAGGGCAGGACCGTTTTCATAATAGCCCACAGGCTTTCAACCCTCAGGGACGTTGACCGGATAATATTTATCAGGGACGGCAGGATATCCGAAGAGGGAACCCACCGGGAGCTGTTTGAAAAGAAGGGGGATTATTACAACCTGTGGCAGCTTCAATTCTCCGCGTGAGATGCCCGGTCATATCTTCTTGCCGGTTGTTGCCCTGGAAAGGGAAGTGTACTTGACGCCTTTCAACGCGGTAAGGTGGTTGTAGACTTTTTTTATGACTTCGGCCATCCCTTTCACCACTATTATTTCCAGGCAGTTGTCATGGTCCATGTGGACATGCTGGGTAGATATGATGACCTCGTGGAAGTCGTGCTGAATATCCATTATCTTTTCGAGAAGCTCCCTGTGATGGTGGTTGTATACCAGCATGATACTGCCTGAAACGGTTTCGCCTGTGACCCATTCCTCTTCGACTATGGTCTTGCGCACAAGGTCCCTTATGGCTTCGGACCGGCTGGCATATCCTTCCGCTTTCAGCAGCCTGTCAAATTTGGACAGGAGTCCTTTTTCCATAGACACCCCGAACCTTATGAGCTTTGTCATTTTGGCTCCTCTGTCTTGATCTTTGTTTCAAGGGCGGTGTAATAGAAATACCATTCCCTGAAGCTCTTGACGTAAAGGATAAGTGCGAAGATTTCCACTGCGTACCTGGATATGTCGTGGGTCGCATTGGAAATGAGCTTGCCTCCCATGCCTATCATCAGTCCGAGGGACGAGAATATCGCCCAGAGTCTCATCAGGTGTGAATTGTACTCGTTCCATGCGTCTGCAGCGCTGCTTATGGTGGGGGCGTTGCCAAGGTTGGCGTAAATGTACTGCATGCTTACCTGCGCCCCTATCCTCAGGACTGCCGCATTTATGACGTTGGTTGCCGCTCCGTAAAAAATGTAGTAGAGGGGTATCATGGTGTCCGGCAGGTTTTTTATGAAAGTGGCCGCATACCCCATTGAATAGAGGGAGAAGAAGAGCATTATATCGATAAACCTGAAGGGAAGTATCTGTTTCTTGCAGGTTGTGACAAGCTTTGAAACGTCTTCCTTCGAGGGTACCCTTTCTTCCTGCTTTATCCTGTCCCTGAGTATCTTTAGGGTTTTGCTGAAAGTAGAGTTCAAAAGGTTTATGGGAAATATCTCGTCAACGTATTTTCTCAGGGAAAGCTCGGCGTTCGGCTTAAGAATCTTCTTTTTCATCAGGATTTCTATGCTCTCCCAGAGCTCCCGCTTTATGCTTTCTACGTCGAGAGGCTCCATCTGGAAAAGGAAATACCTTATTTCCGCAAGCTCTTCCCCGTTGAAATTCAATTCTTCGCCGAGTATGCCGAGTACCCGTTCTCTGTCGTCCCCAAGGGCGTTGTTTATATCCTTTTTCAATCCGTCATACCGTTCAAGGAGAATGGTGAAATTCTCTTTTTTCCTTACGATGTCATAAAGCTTCTTCTCGAAATTCCTCCATATCCTGACATCTTTCCGCTCCATGAATTTCCGGAAACTCTGGGATTCCATGGTATTTCTGACTATGGCGGATGGAAAATGCTTGCTTATTCCCAGGGATCTCCTGACATAAAAGACTTCTGCGGGGGCCCTTATGAAGACGAGCAATCCGGCAGCGAGCGTGTACCAGGTGTTTCCCTTAAGCCTTTCCGCCACCCTCACAAAAACGCTTGCGTTTATTATTCCGACAGCGAGGTTGGCGCATACTGTCTGCTTTATGGCGTGCTGGACCTCTGGAAAAAGTCCCTGGTCTGAATAGAATGCCCTGAGGTTGGGGCTCTGGAATCCGTATATTGTTTTCCTGATCCATGAGGAGGATAATAATGGAGCATCCTCGGTTTCATTCTCTTCGTATTCCATGAGGATGCCCGACACGTTGCCTGCTTCTTCCGCTTCAACTGACGGCTTCAGCTTGAACCTGTAGGAAAATCCCTGTGTGCAGAAGTACGGGCCGCTTTCTTCTGCGTCCTTCACGGTTATTTCCCATGTGGGGAATGTCCTTAAAAACTTTATCTCGCCGTAATGGCCGCAGTCTTCGATGAAGACGGATTTCGGCCTCTTGCCGGGCGACATTTTCTCTTTCGGCTGAAGGAAATTTATGTTATAATCCCTGCTTTTGAAAAAGTAGCCGATAAAATCGAGAACAAGCCTCATGTCAGTCTTTCTGAAAAGACTGTCCCGGGTAGCTATAAACTCTACCGCCCGGGAGCCGGGAAGGCGCTCCTTGTCCCTCGGCGAAGGGGTAACGGTGACCACCGCCTGGCAGCCATTCCTCGAAACTGCCTTGTACCTTCTCCCTGAGTTGTCAACGTAACGGAATTTTTTCCTGAAAACGTTCCACGTCCATGCTTCTTCCCTGGTAACTTTCGCCCCGAGGAATGCCGCGGTCATCCCGATGGACGACTCTATTATGTCCTTTCTGGCCTTCTTCATAATTTTTAAGCGGAATCTCAAGATATATGATAAAATTATAATGTTTTGGGATTGTCTTTCATGCGCATTAATTATATCTTAAAGCTACGAGCAAAGCAACCTGTGGAACGAGGGCGATATGAGAAAGGAAAAGATAGTCTGTATAATTCCCGCGAGGTTTGATTCAGAAAGGCTGCCGGGGAAGGTTCTTTACCCCATAAACGGAAAGTCTGTCCTTGAAAGGGTTTATTCGAGGGCCGCGGCCATTAAATTATTCTCCGGTGTTTACGTTGCCACCGACAGCGAGAAAATAAAGGCTGAGGCCGAAAAGATAGGCGCAGATACAATATGGACTTCCAGCAACTGCCGGAGCGGAAGCGACAGGGTTGCCCAGGCGGCAGCGGGCATTGATGCATCCATAATAGTCAATATACAGGCCGACGAGCCTTTTCTTCCGGAAGAGGCCGTGCACGGATCCCTGGATCTCCTTGAAAGTAATCCCTCGTGCAAAGTCACGACCGCGGCCACCAGGATACGTAAGCAGGAAGAGCTTTTTGATCCAAACACGGTAAAGATCGTCATGGATAAGAACGGGGACACCCTTTATTCCTCGCGCTCCCTCATACCCTATCCGACGGTCTATTTCTCATGCAACAATGCCGCCCTGCTGAAGAAAGTCGTTTTCTATAAGCATATAGGGGTTTACGCTTTCAGGAAAGCTTTCCTGAATCGTTTTTCCCGTCTGCCCACCGGGGTATTCGAAGCGACGGAGAAGCTTGAACACCTGCGTATAATCGAGAACGGCTACAGGCTGAAGGTTGCGGTAATAAAGAAAGATTCTCCCTGTGTAGATACGTTTGAAGACATAAAGAAGCTCCAGGTTTCATAACCCTGCTGCATCTTGCTTTCATCATTCGGCCTGGCCTGTTTTTCCAGGGCAGGTTTTTAAATTATCCTGTAACCCATTTCCTGATTGGCAAAGAACCATAAAGAGGACATAAGGATGAGGAAATTCATATTTGTTACCGGAGGCGTTGTATCTTCTCTTGGGAAGGGAATAGCATCTGCTTCAATAGGCGCCCTTCTCGAATCTTACGGCTACAGGGTTACCATACTGAAGCTTGATCCCTACCTGAACATAGACCCCGGAACCATGAGTCCATTCCAGCACGGAGAAGTCTACGTCACGGATGACGGGGCTGAAACCGATCTTGACCTGGGACACTACGAGAGGTTTACTGAAGCCGGGATTACCCAGCGGAATAATACTACAAGTGGAAGGATATACTATTCGGTGCTCAGCAAGGAACGGGAGGGCAGGTATCTGGGCAAGACCGTCCAGGTTGTACCCCACGTGACGGACGAGATCAAGCAGGCAATTCTTTCGGTGGACAGCCGCGCAGACATCATCATTACCGAGATAGGTGGAACGGTCGGGGACATAGAGAGCCTTCCTTTCCTCGAGGCCGTCAGGCAGATCCACATACAGTCTTCCGAATGCGATTCCCTCCATATCCACCTTACTCTGATACCCTTCATAAAGGCAGCCGGGGAGATGAAGACCAAGCCTACCCAGCACAGCGTCGGACGGCTGAGGGAGATCGGCATACAGCCCCATATTCTCCTGTGCCGGACCGAAAAGAGCCTGAACGACGAGATAAAGGAGAAGATAGCCCTTTTCTGCAACGTGAGGAAAGAGGCCGTAATAGAAGCAATAGATACCGACCTTATATACGAGATACCCCTGATCTTTGCCCGGCAGAAGCTGGACAGGATCATCCTCAGGTATCTCGGGCTTAAGCCGAAGAAGAAGCAGGATCTCGCCAAGTGGCATGGGGTTGTCGATACTCTCAGGAAGGCTGACAGGCAGGTTGTCATAGGTGTCGTGGGCAAGTATATCAGGCTCCAGGATTCTTATAAATCCATATACGAGGCGCTGGTTCACGGCGGCATAGCCAACAAGGTCAGGGTTATTCTCCAAAAGATTGACTCCGAGGCGATATCGAAAGAAGGCGCTGAAAAATTTCTGGGGGGCGTTTCGGGCATCATCATGCCGGGCGGTTTCGGCATAAGGGGCGTGGAAGGTATGATCGAAACCATCAGGTATGCAAGGGAGAAAAAGGTCCCGTTTTTCGGCATATGCCTGGGGATGCAATGTGCGGCCATAGAGATTGCCAGGAACCTCTGCGGCCTTGCCGACGCTTCCAGCACCGAATGGGATTCATGTACCAGGAACCCCGTTGTGGACATGCTTTCCGAACAGAAGAACATTTCGGGCATGGGAGGCACCATGAGGTTGGGGGCATATCCCTGCACCCTGAAGAAAGGGACCAGTTCGTATAAATGCTACGGTAAAACCCTTATCTCCGAGAGACACCGCCACAGGTACGAGTTCAACAACGTCTACCGGGACCTGTTTGAGAAAGAAGGGATCGTATTCGCAGGTACCTGCCGGGGGAAGGACCTCGTGGAAATCCTTGAAGTAAAAGGGCATCCCTTCTTCGTGGCAACCCAGTTTCATCCTGAGTTCAAGTCCAAGCCGTTCAAGCCGCATCCTCTCTTTGCCGGTTTCATCAGGGCTTCCCTCAAATCCTCTTAAGAATGGGCGGAGATTTGCAAAATCCTTGAATATCGCTATTGCCGTTTTACGTATCCGAAATGCTTATTTACCTTTTTCCCCGGAAGTTCTATACTCTTTTCAAAAAGGATCAGGGAGGCGGATATGAGAGGCCGCAATAAGGATGCGATGCTGGGGTTTGTTTCTTTCGTGATTCCCCTGGCAGGAATAATACTCGGAATAATATATTTTGTCAGGCCGGTTTACATGCACAGGAGAACTTCCTGCATATGCTTTGCCTGGGGTGTAGTCTGCTTACTGTCAATCTACCTTTTCCAGATTCTCAGGACAGTTTCCGAAAGGTTTTACATGTGATCTTTCATGGAGAGGAAGTTTGACAGCAGGGTCATCCCGTGTTCGGTAAGTATGGATTCCGGGTGGAACTGGACCCCTGTTATCGGAAGCTTCCGATGCCGAAGCCCCATAACCTCGCCCTCACATGTCCATGCGGTCACCTCGAGATCTTCGGGAAGTGATTCCTTCTCCACTATAAGCGAATGATAACGGGTTGCGGTGAAAGGGCTCGGGATTCCTTTGAAAAGGCCTTTTTTCACGTGGTGTACGGGAGACGTTTTTCCGTGCATCAGTCTCGGAGCGCCTATTACCCTGCCACCGAAAACATGTCCTATGCACTGGTGTCCGAGGCATACCCCGAGGATGGGTATCCTGTTTCCCAGTTTTCTTATGATCTCGCAGGAAATTCCGGCGTTTTCCGGCCTTCCCGGCCCGGGGGATATGACGATATATTCCGGATCCATTTTTTCAATTCCCGGGATGCTGACCGCATCGTTCCTGTAAACGACCACCTCTTCCTTTAGTTCCCCCAGGTACTGGACTATGTTGTAGACGAAAGAATCGTAGTTATCTATCACAAGTATCATTTTTCTCCCCGCTTGCAGTTGTCATCTCAACGCCCTTTTGAACCTTCTCATGATTTCCCAGATACTTTCCGTTTTCCCTTCTATAATCTTGCGGGCGAAGAAGCTGCCGATAATGGTCCCGTCTACATGGTCCTTGATCATTTTTATCTGCCTGGCCCCGGATATGCCGAATCCTGCGGCTATCGGCGTCCCGGTTACCTTCCTGCACAGGTCAAGGCTTCCGACAAGATCTTTTGAAAAGCTTCCCCGCGGGCCTGTTACCCCGGCTGTCGTTACGAAATATACGAATCCGCCGGCTCCCGAAAGGATTTTTTCCGCCCGTTTCCTTGACGTGAAGGGCGTGACGAAGTCTATCAGCCTTAGGTCCCTTTCTCCAAGGGTCTCCCTTATTTCACCGCTTTCTTCCCACGGCACATCGGGAAGTATGACACCGGACACGCCTGTTTCCTCGCACCGTTTCGCAAACTTTTTCAATCCATAGCTGTACACCGGGTTGTAATATGTCATCAGCAGGTAAGGTATCTTCATGGCGGATTTGAGCTGGCCGCATATGTCGAAGATCTTCCCGGTGTTGATACCAGCTTCGATCGCTTTCAAGGATGTATGCTGTATGACCGGGCCGTCTGCAATGGGATCGGAGAAAGGTATTCCCAGCTCGATCAAATCTGCGCCTGCCTTTTCCGCCATCATTGCCATTTCGACGGTCTGCCCGGCGGAAGGGAAACCGGCGGTAAAAAACGGGATGAGCGCCTTTTCGCCCTTCTCTCGCAGATCCCTGAATTTTTCGTCTATCCTGTTCATTTTTCACCTTTTTTTGTAAGGGGACTGCCCTTGTCCCCGTGTAGTTTAATGCAGGGTCTCCCTGCAACCTTCCGTTTACATGGAGCCCTCGATGCGGGCAACCTCCATAAGATCCTTGTCTCCCCTGCCGGAGAGACATATGACGACGATATCCTTTTCCCTGAATCTTTTTTTATTCTTTACCGCCCAGCCTACCGCGTGAGAGGATTCGAGGGCCGGAATGATTCCCTCGATCCTGGAAAGAAGGTGGAAGCCTTCAAGCGCATCCCTGTCAAGGGCGTAAACATATTCCGCCCTGCCGGTCTCTTTGTAAAAGGAATGTTCGGGTCCCACTCCGGGGTAATCGAGGCCGGCAGAGACCGAATGGGTAGGCGTGACCTGTCCGTTAACGTCCTGCAGAAGGTAGGAGAGGCTCCCGTGCAGGATGCCTTTTCTGCCCTTCGAGAGGGTAGCCGAGTGATATCCCGTGTTGACTCCCCTGCCTCCGGCCTCCACCCCGATGAACTTTACCTTCCTGTTGCCGTAAAACGGGTGGAATAAACCCATGCTGTTGCTCCCTCCGCCCACGCAGGCAACAAGGTAATCCGGAAGGCGTTTCTCTTTTTTCATTATCTGCACCCTGGTCTCCTCTCCTATAACCGACTGAAAATCCCTTACCATGAGCGGGTATGGGTGAAACCCGACGACCGAGCCTATAACGTAGTGTGTGGTTTGGAAATTGGCTATCCAGTCTCTTATGGCCTCGTTGGTGGCGTCCTTGAGTGTCCTGCTGCCCGTTGCCACGGGCACGACCCTTGCCCCGAGGAGCTTCATCCTGTAAACATTTATCTTCTGCCTCTCACAGTCTACCTCGCCCATGTATACCACGCATTCCATATTCATGAGAGCCGCGACGGTTGCCGTGGCGACCCCGTGCTGTCCGGCCCCGGTTTCAGCAATGATCCTTTTCTTGCCAGTGGTTCGCGCAAGCAGTACCTGTCCAAGCGTGTTATTTATCTTGTGGGCGCCGGTGAAAGCAAGGTCTTCCCTCTTCAGGTATGTCCGGCAACCCGTGTACCTGCTTAAATTCTCCGCCAGGTAAAGAGGGGTGGGGCGTCCTGCGTAATCGGCAAGAAGAGAAGCAAGCTCATTTTTGAATTCCCTGTTGCGGGATATCCGTGAATAATTGTTTTCAAGTTCTTCTATCGCGGGCATGAGCGTTTCGGGCGCGAAGATCCCGCCGAACGGCCCGTATTTACCGTACCTGTCAGGAATTGTTTTCATAGAATTTCCTCGTGTTGTGGACAAGAAGCTCCATTTTCTCCCTGTCCTTGATGCCCGGGGCCATCTCAACCCCGGAGGCTACGTCTATGGCGAAAGGTTTGAATCTTGCCAGCACGTCTGCGACGTTTCCGGCCGTGATTCCTCCCGCAAGGAATATCCTTTCCCAGGGCAAAGGCCTGGTTCCAAGCAGGCTGTAATCAATTCTTCTGCCCGTTCCCCCGTAAGTGTCCCCGGAAGATGAATCGAGCAGTATATAATCGGCCTTGTATATTCTGACGTTTTCAAGAGATTTTTCATTCTCCACCCTGACCGCCTTTATCACAAGTTTCTCTCCCCTGAACCTGTCCCTGACCTTTTTCGCCAGCCAGGGCGGTTCGTTTCCGTGCAGCTGGACAGCGTCAAGCCTGAGAACTTTAGCCGTCCTGAAGAGGAATTTTTCGTCAGGATTGACAAATACGCCTACCTTTGCCACGTCTTCCGGCAGATCCGCAAGCAGTTTTGAAGCTTCCGCAGGCTTGACAAACCTCGGGCTGGGCGGGAAAAAGTTTATTCCCACGTACCTTATACCCAGCCTGACGGCTTCTTCAATATCCTGCCTTCGGGTAAATCCGCAAATCTTTATCTTAACCATTTTTCATCTTCCGCAAATGAGTTTAAGGTTTTCACCGGGCCGCCCTTCCCTGAGGAGTGATTCCCCGACCAGCACGCCTCGTACGCCGGCCCTCACGGCATCAAGCACGTCCTGCCTGCTTCTTATGCCGCTTTCGCTTATCACGCTCATTTCATGTCCCTGCAGGAGTTTCATCAGGCGCGGCGTGGTCCCCGTGTCCGTTTCAAGGGTCCTGAGATTCCTGTTGTTTATTCCAAGGATTTTGCCTTCCCAGCTATCCACCAGCCTCAATGCCCTCTCAATTTCACCCGGGGTATGAACTTCAACCAGGACCTCGAGACCGATGTTCCGGGCATAGTCCGAAAGTCGCCTGAAAGACCCGTCGTCGAGGATCCCAAGTATCAGAAGCACGATGTCCGCCCCGTACCTCCGGCCTTCGCTTACCTGCCACGGGTCAATTATGAAATCCTTCATGAGTATTGGAATATTCACCGACCGCCTGACATCTTCGAGATCCCGCATAGAGCCATTGAAGAAAGGTTCGCATGTCAGGACGGATATGCCCGCCGCTCCGTTTGCCTCATATTCAATCGCCGTCCGGCCGGGATCGAGACTCTCCCTGATATTTCCCGCCGAGGGCGAAGAACGCTTTACCTCGGCTATGGCTGAAAAAGGTCTGCTGTCAAGAATGGCTTTAAGGCTCAATGTCTTTCTTTCATGTCCATCCTTACCCGGGGCAGGTAATCTTCTCTTCCCTTTTTCCACCAGCTCCCTTTTCGATTCAATGATTTTTTCGAGGACATTCGACCCGTTCTTCATGGCAGTCCCCTTTCCATCTCTTCTATCAGGGCTTCGAACTTTCCGAAAGCCTGTCCGTTTTCAAGCCTGCCCGAAGCTATTTCAAGCCCATCTTTTATGCTTCCCGCCATCCCGGAGGCTTTAAGCAGGAAGGCCGTATTGAGCAACACAACGTCCCTCCTGGCTCCTTTTTCCCTGTTGCCGAGTATCGAAGCCAGTATATTGGCATTTTCCGGAACGTCCCCACCTTGAAGGTCCTTGATCGAGCATTTCCTGAAACCGAAATCCTGCGGGTATATCTCAAACTCCTCTATCTTCTCCGGTGTAACCTCTGAGATATAAGTCCTTCCCGTTAGAGAAATTTCGTCTATTCCGTCTTCGGAATGAAAGACGTACCCCTTTATGCCGAGTTTTCTGAATACCGGCGGAATGACACCCATGAGGGCATAGTCGTTTACACCCATTATCTGCACTCCCGACCCGGCGGGATTACACAGGGGCCCGATTGTGTTGAATACCGTCCTGTAACCGAGCTCTTTCCTCACCGTTGCGACATTTTTCATGGCTTTATGGTAGAGCGGAGCGAAAAGAAAGGCGAATCCATATTTATCCAGAAGCATTTCACTTTTACATGGTTCAATATCTATCTTATAACCGAGGGCCTCCAGCACGTCGGCGCTTCCGCACCTGCTTGTTACCGATCTGTTTCCGTGTTTTGCCACCGTGAGGCCGCATGCAAACCCGAGGATGGCGGTACATGTGGATATGTTGAAGGTCCCTGAAGAATCTCCGCCTGTGCCGCACGTGTCACAAATAACCCTGCTTGCCGGTGTTTTGATCTTTTTTGCCTTGTCCCGCAAAAGCCTTGCTGCGCCGGTTATCTCCGAAGGCTGTTCTCCCTTTATCTTCAGAAGGGTTATAAAGGCGGCAGCCTGGACGGGGGTGATTTTTTCTTCCATTATCTCCTTGAAGACGTTGTAGCTTTCATCTTCAAGAAGGGTCTTTTTTTCAAGCAGCCTGGCAAATATATCTTTCATCCTGACATCTCCTTATTTATGCAAAAGAAAGAAAAAGCGTGAATAAAAAAGGGACGATGCAACGAAGAAAGCTTCACCAGCAGAGGCAATGCCGGGGGAAATTCCTGTCCGAAGTATGTTTGATGCGGCCTGATAAGCATAAACTCTTATCCATAATCTCAAATTATACCACAAAAGTCCAAAGTGTCAACAGAAAGAAGTCGGGATTTTTTTATTTCCTCTTTAATTCACATAAAACTGAAACATATAGATTTTTAAAAACAGATCTTGTATAGAAACAATTCATGATGACATGACAAAATGTTGCTGGAACCAGCTTTTGTAATGGATTTAATTTATCAGACGCCTTTCTTTGCATGTATATCGTATAAAGTTAAAGACGTCCTTAGAATTCTTGATCGCTGGAGTATTAACTGAGGAATATGGCCCGCTGCAAATACATAAACCAAAAACTTCCTTTATTTGTCCTTTGAGCAGAAAGATAATAAAATATGCTTAATTCTTCTCTACCGGAGGTAAAATGAAATGGAAATGCCCACATTGCGGAAACGGCTTGAATGAAGATAATGTAATGGGGGGCGTATGTCCTTCCTGCAAAAAATTATTTTCCAGGCCGGTAATGCTACAGGACGAAATAGAAGAAGTGGAGAACGGGATAATCCTTTTAAAAGACGTCAAGGAAGGATGGATATCATTTCTCAAAACACTCGACAAGAAAGAAATTCTCGCTGTCTTTTTCAGGCTTTACAATAAATTCATAGACAACAAGGAGTTGGATGAAAAAGAAATAAAGATTCTTGAAATTCTTAAGACCTCGCTTAACCTGACAAACGAAGATGTTAATTATTTTGACGACATACTGCCTTATCTTTACGTAAATGCTGTCAGAACAGGGAAAAAACTTCCCGTGTTAAGCGTGAAGAGGGAAGATGGAGGACAGATTGTTCTGAAAAAGGGAGAGGAAACATACTGTGCGGACAATGCCGTTCTCAAAGAGATGAAATCTGTCAGTTTGGGTTACAAGGGAGGTTCAACAGGCTTCAGTTTCAGGATAGCAAAAGGCGTCAATTACAGGATAGGCGGACACAGAGGGCATGTTGTCAAGGAAGACAGATTTGTTGAAACTTCGCGGGGAATTCTTCTGCTTACAAATAAGAGACTTTTTATGAGTCCTTACCCGGGAAATAAACCTTTGAATATTCCCCTGAATAAGATTCTTTCCCATAACTGCTTTGACAACGGGATTGAGGTATATAAAGAAGGCAGAGAAAAAGGATATTTCCTATCCCTGGGGAAAAGCGGCTCGGTCGAGATCTTCGGGATATGCCTTGGGCATCTGTTTAACCAGTAAACCTACGAACAAAAAATTGACAAAATTATTGCCATGGTTTACATTGAAGGAACGATGAAATCCAAATTTCATTCAATAACAGCATTTATTGTTCTCCTTGCGGCTTTTATTGCCGGAATATTTTCAAGCGGATTTGCAGAGGACTATTCATCTGCCCCCATGAATCCCGACTTTATAAAGTACATGCAAGAGGTTAAAGTTACTCCTGCCTTGAAACAGTTTCCCGAAGGGTACGGCCTGGGATACAGGCCCCATACTCTGGACCTTTCACACCTTACCGGACAGCAGTTCCCTTTCAAAAAAACTCTTGACAAAAATCCCGAAAACCCGGTTTATGACCTGCGCACTTTAAACAGATTAACGCCGGTAAAAAATCAGGGTATTCATGCTACATGCTGGGCTTTTGCGGCATATGCCTCTCTTGAGTCGTGGGTTCTGGGAAACGAAGGGATTACATGGGATTTTTCCGAAAACAATCTTGCCAATCTTCATGGATTTGACTCGAATTACAATGCCGGAGGCAACAACGGGATGGCTGCGGCATATCTTGCAAGATGGAACGGTCCAGTGGCTGAATCAGACGACCCGTATGACGAGGTTGGGAGTACAAGAATCGGGGCTTCTACCGGCAATGAGCCTGTTAAAAAACATGTTCAGCAAGTCATTTCTATCCCTCCCCGGGGAAATGCCCTGGACAACTACAACATAAAGTACGCAGTTGTAAATTACGGCCCGGTAGCAACATCTCTACATTTTAACACCTCAACCTATTTTAGTTCGGAACATAACTCTTATTATTATTATGGAAGCCAGACTGCAAATCATGGCGTATCCATAGTTGGCTGGGATGATAATTTTGACAAAACAAAGTTTAAGATACAGCCTCCGGGCAACGGGGCATTTATAGTCAGAAACAGCTGGGGGTCAGCATGGGGGGAAAACGGTTATTTTTATGTTTCCTATTACGACTCCGTGGTAGGAACAGACAACGCCGTATTCTGCAGTGCCGAGCCGGTTGGCAACTATTCAAAGATATACCAGTATGACCCTCTTGGATGGATAAATTCAATAGGCTATGAAAGCAATACAGCATGGTTTGCCAACATCTTTACCGCTTCATCCAATGAAACGCTGAAAGCAGTCAGTTTTTATTCCGCTTCAATAAACTCAGAGTATAACATATACATCTATACCGGAGTGACGGCAGGTCAGCCACGAAGCGGAACCCTGAAGACAACCCAGTCGGGGACGCTCTCTTACCCTGGCTACAATACCGTCATACTGAACACCGCAGTGGAACTTTCGGCAGAGGAGAAATTCTCCATTGTGGTGAAACTGAAAACCCCGGATTACAATTATCCCATCCCTCTTGAAAATCCTCTTCCCGGGTACACAAGCGGCGCCTCTGCAAGCCTGGGCCAGAGCTACGTGGGTTCAAACGGGACAACCTGGAAAGACATTGCTTCCACCAATCCCAATACAAACGTCTGCCTCAAAGCTTTCACCTCTCAGGATCTTTCCATTACAACAACATCTTTGCCTGACGGGCAGGTAGGGCTTGATTACCTTGCTATTCTTGAAGCAACAGGTGGGACCGGAACCAAAACATGGACAATAATTTCGGGAACCTTACCTAGTGGATTGATTCTTGATCCTGTTGGGAAAATTACGGGAGATCCAACAACTGTCGTAACGGTAAACATCAAATTCAGGGTGACAGATAGTATAGGTGAATTTGTAGAAAAACAACTTTCCATAAAAATATACCAGGCAAATCCTCACATCTGGCCCATGTTTAAGTATAATGCGCGGCGAAGGGGAAAGAGCCTTTACGAAGGACCCAAAGTTGTGCCTCTTGAAAATAAGTGGAGTGAACCTTTAGAATTATCTGCAGGCAGGGAGGTACGTTCTGCAGCTATTTCTTCAGATAAAATAATTTATGTTGGCACTGGTTCTCCTGATAATAGACTATATGCAGTCAATTTAAATACAGGCAGTAAATTAGACGCACCATGGCCTTTTAAATGTGAAACTACAATCCTAAGTTCTCCCGCTATAGGTTATGATGGTTCCATATACTTTGGAACAGGATGGTCGGGTACAGCAGTAAATGGAAGCGTCTGGGCAATTAAACCTGATGGTAGTGAAAAATGGCGATTTGAACCCCAGCAAGGTACTGATTTTTATACTTCTTGGTATTCTTCGTCTTCTCCTGTTCTTTCGGCTAACGGAAGTGTTATATATATTGGCTCATCTTCTGACAATAGTACAGGCAAATTTTATGCTTTATATACAGATGAAAATGTTCCTCAAAGAGTTAAATGGGTAAAAAACACAACTGGAAATATTCGATATTCTTCACCAGCAATAGGTCCTGATGGAACAATTTATATAGGTTCTTCAGCTGGATTACATGCTTTTCAGCAAGATGGCACTCCCAAATCATGGTCACCTCTTAATATGGGTTCTATAAGCCATTCTTCTCCGGCTATTGACGCAGATGGAATTATTTATGTATGTACAGACGGAGGTAAACTCTATGCTGTTAGTCCTAATGGAACACAAATCAAGTTAGCAGATGTACATACAGCACAAGAACAGTGGTCTTCACCTGTAATAGACAAAAATGGGATTATTTACATAGGTGCTCTGGAACAAAATAACAATGATAATTTTTATGCTATAAATTCTGGAAATGGTGAAAAAATTGGGATAAAGTTAGAAGGAAATATACAAGGAACACCAGCAATTGCAGATAATGGGAAGGTTATAATAGGAACTGATGCGGGCAAACTTTATGCGATAGGGGAACAGACACAAAATCCCTTTCTGGCGGTTAATCCAACGTCTCTTGGTTTCGGCACGTCCGATACCGGTAAAACGTTTACCGTAACCAACACAGGT
>JAKPNC010000023.1 GCA_029548585.1 bacterium
GGGCTGTGTAGGCAAGAGAATGTCTGATGCTGACATACTTGATGACGTTGCTGTCGAGAAAATCCTTCAGCTTCTTTACAGGCATAATCCCTCCTCCTATCTATGTAAAGATAGTAATGTTTTATAAGAGATTAACACCTCATCCGTCTTGAATATATTATACCCCGGCACGTCATCTGTGTCACCGGCCGGCCGTTCCGGCCTTGCCATCATCTCTTTATTCTGCTAAAATTTAATGAAACAAAACGCTTCCTCGGGATAAAAGGGAAACCAATGAAGAAATTCTCAGGGGATTGTTCGCAGCCGGGGTACTCCTCGTAATAGCTTCTCCGTAACCTGGAAGGGCATAAGGATACCTCCCGGCAGGCTTACCCGGGATATCGTCATCAGGAAGGAGAACTTCTCTTTCTGTTTCCCCTGGCAAAGTCTTTTTGCCATCATTATTTTAACAATCCTGTTCCACCTGTTAAAAAAAACGTCAAAATTTTCATCATTTTGTAAGGATGGACTGATCCCGGGTTTAATAAGCTTGGTAAAAGTAAACATGGAAGTATGTTGGGGAGGCATAATGCCTGGAATATTTTAACGGTCCCACATGGATAAAATAAAAAAAGGAGATTGTAAGGCCTTTTGCCATAAGGGAAACGAAGTGACGGGTACAGGCAGGCCGGCCTTCATGACGTGATGCATCAGGAAGAGCCGCCAGAAGAATGTGAGGGCGAAGGACAATTCCTTTCAGAAAGGAACAAGGCTGAAAGTCAGGTTTTGCATGAGGGTGCATGTGCAGGTTCTCCAAAAGATGCTCAACAGTTGACTTTAATTACGTTAAAGGTATAAAAAAAGAACGGGTTCAAACCTGATAGAGGGGACATGAGAAAGAAAATAATGGATTATTCAGAACTTCGGATAAAGAAGGGAAGCATAATAAAGAGGAAGATCTGGTATACGGTTTTCTTTTACCACATGGGCATATACGTTGGGGACGGGGATGTCGTGGAATTTGACAGGAGGCGCAGGGGGCGGGACAGCTCGGTCCGGAAGATTTCCCTGGAGGAATTCGGCCGTTGCAAGCCTGTATTCGTCCACGCAGAGCCCAGAGACGACCGTCATGCCGAAGAGATTGTCGAAGCCGCCAACCTGCTCCTGAAACACAACGGCCTTCCCGGCAGGTACCTTCTGTTCAATAATTGCGAAGATTTCGTGGTAAAGATCTACGGAAGGAAGTACGTGCCTTTTGCCCAGAGAAACTACGTCATTATACTCCTACTGCTGGTTTTTAACGCAGGCATCCTGCCTGCATTAGCCATATTCACCCTTCTTATAAGGGCGGCAAAGTTCCTCAAAAGAAGGCGAAGGGAGTGTTGATACGACACCCCTGGTAATCTTCCCTGTTGGATTATGAAGGAATTTATGGTTAAATATATGTGAGGACTCAGGGAGAATAACGGCCTGTGTTTTCAAGACAGACGGTTTTTTGCCAAAGGAAAAAAATGAAAAAGAGAAATGGCCTGCTGCTTTTGCTTCTGCTTTTTATTTTTACACCCCTCTTCTTCGGGGGCTGCGGGATGAAGGAGAAGAAAAAGGAAGCCGAACCTTACGTGTATACGGGGCCTGTGGATTTGTGGATTCACGTGATTCTCGACAGGATGTACGTGAAAAGCATGTCGGAGGACGATCCCGTATGGAAGATTCTAATGGGCCCGTTTGGAAGCACCCGGGTATATATCACCGGTTCAACGTCTGTTCCCGTGAACGAAACGGTCACCACCACATTCAAGAGGGAGATAAACTGGGGATCCAATTCTTTTCACGTCCAGTCCCATACCTGTTCCGAGATAAACTTCATGATACAGGTAGAAGGCAAAAGGACAGGCACAAAGGAGATAGGCAAGGTTACTGTGGGAAACAATCCCAGGCAGACCATAGTAATAGAATTCAACGAATCCGGTTCATCTATCAGGTAGTCGCCTATGTACCTGGTTGAACGGGATATGCGGGAGGCACAATGAAAAAAGCTCTTCTTTCAGGATTGATTATATCGGTTCTCATCCTTCTTGCAGGATGCAACACCATGCGCGGCGTAGGGCAGGACTTAGAAAACGCTGGCGAGGCCATACAGAAATCCACCAAGTGAAGAACGCCCTTTAAGTAATCCTTGCGTGTTTTTCATCAAAAGCCCTTATGGGCAATAGCGGGTACAACCGGTGTTGACATCTTTTCCTCTTTTTTGAAACCGGCCTAAAGTTCTTCCGGGGTTGCCGTCCACCAGGGTTTTCCCTCCTCCTTTTTTACGATTGGCTTTTCCTTTTCGGGACTAAACGAGCCTGCCATCCCGGAGAGTTTTTCCCTTACCTTATTTTCAGCCGTCTTTTCCAGGTAGCTTCCGAACTTGAATTGTCCCTCGTAACCTCCACCGGAAGGTCCAAAAACGTCTTCCGTCGGCAGGTATCCGAGCCACCCGTTGGTAAGTTCCGCCACCATGGTAAAAGGGAAATGCGAAGAAGCCTTTATGGCAAGGCCTGTGGATGCGAAAACCTCTGTCGGGGCGGTGCATATGAGAAGGTTGCCGACCTGGAGAACATTAAGCTCGCACTCTATGTCGGGATTAAGCTCGGACTCCTTTTTGATCAGAAGGGTTCCCAGCGCCCAGAACCTCTCGTACGAGTCGTCGGGGGGAGTATTGGCCAGCTTGACGGATTTTTCGTAATTTTTCCTGCCGGGCTTCCTGTAACCTAGAATAAGTTTTTCCGTCATGAATTCTATCCTGCTATATTCTTCCGCATCCCCGTTGGTCATTGCATCTATGGCTGCGAATCCCACCCTCTGCCCGAGGATTTTCGGCCATTTGCCGCCGGCCCTTAAGGGACCTTTGTCATCAAGGTTGTTTATTTGTGTCACGTCTCCGCAGCAACCGTTTATAAATACTGTGACGGTATCTTTTCCTGTCATCTTCCTGACGGTCTCCCTCATGAAGTATGGCCAGTCTGCAGAGAAACTGTTGCTGAATTCCGTCGTTCCATGGCACCCGTAATTGACTATTGATCCCAGTACCTTCCCGTCACGGTTGACAGCCGCCGATACGATGACCTCGTCGTCGCAGGGTCCCGCAAAACCTTCTATGTCGGGGTTGCCTGCCCCTGCGTGTGTGACGGTGCAGCCGTTCTTCATCCTCTGCCGCCGGTTGTATCCTACGTCCCTAGCAACAGAACGGCCGTTTATAAGCCTTACCTCTTCCATCTTTCCGTTCGCTGCGGCCACGGCTTCAGATATCCTTTTACTCAGTGAATAGTAGTATGCTTCGTTCAGTTTCCTGTCGCCTCTCTTTTCAGGGGGGCATATCATCCGGTTTGCATCAAGTCCCAGCTTCCTTATCTCCGGGGAAATCTCTTCAATGCGGGCGAATGTCTCTTCGCTGCCTCCGTAAGCCCTGATGGCGGGCCCGCCCTTGTGGGTGTGGGATGCGCAGCAGAGGAGGAGGTCGAGGCCTATCTCCTTTTTAAGGGATTCGAATGCTGCCGAGAACGCCTCCCGGGTTATGACTGCCGTGTCAATGCCTGCTATGGCAACCTTTTTCTTCCCATTGTCCAGGACGCATGCTGTCACGGAAAGGGGAGTCAGCGCGTTAAACGCTGCGTCTTCTGTAAAGGTTGATATGGAGGTGCCCGGTGGGGGCGTGATATCAACTTCTGCAAATCCTGCCTTGATCATGGTAATCCTCCTTTAAGTAACATCTCTCATAGTCCATGCAAAAAGTGAAATCGCCTGTTTGGCGGTTTTAATCATATGCCTGTCAAAAAAAAGAGATTTCCGTGCATTTTCTGATTTCCCCGCCCTTGCTGACCTGTAAGCCGAAGCTTTCCTTTATTAAGGCTTTAGAGGGAATATCCCGGCATATGTGAAAAGCCGCGTATTACTCTCACCCGTTCCGTTCAAGCTGAATACGTATCCCTGCTTAAAGGCTCATAAGCAGGGACGGCCGCGTTTTTCCGCAAAATTTCAAAGTGAAAAATATTCAGGAGGCCTTTTGCTCCTACTTATTCTGCATGAAATCTTTTTTCGCCTTCTCCGCCAGTTTTCTCAGGTACTCTATATCCTTTTTTGCCTGAGCCGGCTCGTTTATTTCTTCCCAGTAGTAAATGGGTATCTGCCTTGTTCTTCCGCCGGTTTTGTCAGTGAAAAGCATCTGGGTATATCTCCACGTTTTTCCGTTGCTGGTGTCAATCTTAAATAACCTCTCGCCGGATACCACCAGCTGGAATCTTCCCGCTTCCCCGAACGCCATTCCTCCCATCATGAGAAGACATACTAAACAGACCAGTATATTCCTTTTCATTCGGCCTCCTTCAGGTTTACCGTTTCACTTTATCATGCCGGATCCTATTTCAGAGCCGACTGCCGAGGCGTTTCCCGGCGGTAAAACCCCTGGCGTTTTCTCAATCCTTACTTCACATTTTTCTTTTCAAACTTTATGAAGCCCGCATTTTCCACTCTCCATATAGAATCTCCCGTTGCAACCCACGCAAACCATCCGGGTCTTTTGCCTATTCCGATATTGAAAGAGAGCTTGCCGGCTTCAGCCGGATCTATTCCAAGGTTATCGAAGGGTATCATGATCTCTGAGACCCAGCTGAATGTGGACGGATCAATCACTGTTGATTGGTATTTTATCGAGGACTGGAGCTTTACCAGCATGGCATAGGGCATGCCGAAATTGTTCCTTACCTCATATTTCCCGTTGGATAAGAACCAGAGTATGTAGAGCGGCCCCGTTACCATGTCCTCTCTCCACCAGCTTTTGGTTGAAGGTCCTGTCTGGCCTTCGAAGACTATTTCAACGACAGGTCCGTATTTATCCTTATCTTTAAGGCTTGCAGACATCCCTTCTTTCCACGGGTCTGGCTCGTGTGACATCGCAATATAAATGTACTTATCATCATAAACCATCCATGCCCGGCTGGCGGGGCCTTTTTTATCTTCCCCGGTGTAGTACTGTTTTATTGTCATTGCGTCTTTTTCGCTTAGTCCCATCCATTCTTCAGGATCAAGCCTGCCGTCTATCACTATGGGCTTTTCCTTTCTCCTGATCGTGTACTCGAGAGGCTTGCTGACTCTTTTAACGGGAGCCAGGTTTGAAGTAGCCGCGTAAGATTTCTGCCAGTCGGTCTTGTAGTACTTGACCGGCTCCCTGCTTATGGGCCAGCTTGACCTTGTTTCGTCCCTGTAAACCCCTATATTCTTCATATCAAGCGGCTCGAATCCCGTAAGTCCGTAAACCGGATCCCCGTCAGGTAAGGAGAAGTCCATCCTGCTCTCATCTGCAAAGAGTATTTCCTCGCTGTCCATGTTGTTTGAATCAAGGGTGTACCGGCCCGTGCCCCTTGAATAAGATATGAACTTGCCTCCCTTATTGATGTTTCGCTCGATCACGCTTCCCCTTTTTTTCGACCAGTCCGTAACCTGCTCCGCCATCAGTCCTGTCAGTTGGGGATACCTGTGGCTCCAGGGCGGCTGCTTGTAATTTACGCTTCTCATGATATTTGCCCAATTGGAGATAGACGAGTAATTGGGTTCCTCGTCGGGATCGGCGTTCTTCTGGAAAAGAGATGTCCTGTCTCCCTGGGCTATGCTCACCATCCCGGCGTCCACGAAAATGTTATTCTCTATCCTGTTGCCGGGGTGCGTGCTCGAGATGCCCGCCGGGAAACGGTAAAAGAAGTTTTTTTCCATCACTATTCCGGCGTTAACCGCGTCAAGGTGTATGGCATTGAGTCCCTGCGTAAGGTTCGGGGACGAATGGTAGCTTATGTGGTGGAAAAAATTATTCCTTATGATGTTTCCCCTGTTCATAAGAGACCACGATTCCCCGTAGACGTACATACAGCCTATCTCCCTTCCCTCGTAGGGGGAATCGTACAATTCGTTGAACTCAATGATGTTATCGTTTGCGTTGAAATGTATCGCCTGCATGGGAGAGCCGCTTATCACGTTCCTTGATATTCTCTGGCCTATCCCGTCGACCTTGACCGCGTGCCTGTATCCGCCGTCAAACCTGTTAAAATCGTGTATGTGGTTATTCTCGACCTTATGGCATGCGGGGATAAGCTTTTTCCTGTCGCCTCCTGAAAGAGATACTCCTCCCTCTCCCATTCCGTACATGTCGCATCCTGCAACCTCATGGTTCCAGCCGTTTTCTATGATTATAGCCGACTGCCCTGTATTCCTTATCAGGCATCCTGCAACCAGGTTATTTGTTCCACCCTCCATCTCTATCCCGTTTCGCCTTCCGGCTTCTATGGTCAATCCGAATATTACGATATTAGATGCGTTCTTCATTCTTATAACCGGCATATCGAGGGTGGATACCAGCGTTTCACCTTTCGCTATATCGCCCGGCGGGTAGAAGTAAAGGCGCCCGGTATCCCTGTCGGCATACCATTCCCCCGGGGCGTCAAGCTCCATGAGGATGTTGTATGCGTAAAAAGGGGCCTTGTCCAGTATTGGCACCGCATAAAGCGGATATTTCTCCCACCACCTTATGTCAGGGAGAACTTTTATGGAACGGTTCTTCGGGTCTATGCCTGCAACCTTAACGTGATCCTTGGAATATTCGAAGTACCAGTACCCGTGAAGCCATATCTCCTTTTCTTCAAGCCAGCGCTGGGGTCTGTCTCCGGGGTAACAGAAGGTTCCCTTCTGGTAATTGGCCTTTCTGTGTTGATCAAAACCGTCCGCCTTGGGGAAGCCTGCCACCCTCTCGTACCCCTGGTTGGGCCAGCGGGCAAGCTGCATGGCTTTTCCTTCATAGAAGAGTTCCATGGCCGCAGGGTTAGGTTCTCCATTGTAGCAGTACCCTCCCCTGTTAAGAAGCGTACCGTAATCTGTGATGCCCGATTCCTTCAGGTCGGCAAACCATACCTTCCCCTTTGCCTCAGCGGGAAGCTTTTTAAGCTCGGAGGAGTCCGTAAGAGGCCTGAATCCGCTCACCTGCCGGCCTCCTATCAGACGTGCAGTTTCTCCCGGATAGCTCCTGTAGACGACAGGCGAACCGGGTCCCCCGGAGTCTTCGCTGTCAAGAGAGAGCCCTTCCGAAAAGAAGTATTTGCCTCCCCTCAGGTAAACCGTCAAACCTTCCCCCGGCATTCCTGCCTCTTTTATCTTCCTTACCTCCAGCCTTGCCCTTTCAACCGTGCGGAAAGGACGTTCCTTGGTACCCGGATCCCCGTCATTGCCCGTGACCGACACGTATACGGCCTGCCGGGGCTTATTTATCCTTTCCTTTCTTTCGTCCCGGGGATTCTTCAATTCCTTTCCGTCTTCATAGCCGTCTATGGATGTTAGCCTGTCTCTCAGGTCCAGCCTGTACCCGTCGTGCGGGTTTGACGAAGATTCCTCCTCGACCAGGAGCTTGGAGTATAAATCCCTGGCCATGGCATACTTTCCCTCATCCCTGTAGGTATCTCCCGCCTTCATTCTGGCGTTGAAGATATGGTGTTTCAAGGCTCCGCCCGTTTCCGTAACCTTCTTGTAACAAGACCTTGCGGCGCCGTAATTCTTTCCTTCGAGGTAAACATCCGCCTGCTTGAAAAGGCAGTGAACCCTGTAGTAGGGGGTCAGCTTCTCAATATCCAGTATCTCGTCGTAAGTCTTAAGGGCTTTCTGGTATTTTTTTTCAAGCCGGTAACTTTCCGCTATGCTGAAAAGGGCCATCTCGTTGCCGAAGCTCGGAAGGTTTTTCAACATCAAGTAAATTCTTCTTGCTCCCTCGTAATCTCCTGCCTTAATCAGTTCCCCGGCTTTTGAAAAAGCTTCCTTTGTGGATATTCCTGCATTTCCCTTGCCCGTTTTTGATATCTCCTCGGCGCTCAACGCCCTGTTATATATGACTACCTCGTCAATATCAAGGAGCACCGACCCTCCGCTCCTGTACCCGATCCTGAAAGGAGCCTTCCCGGAGTAATATTCTCCGGAATATTCTGTGGAAGCGGCTAATTCCCCGTCAACGTAAAGCTTCATATCCTTGCCGTCCCACGTTGCAGCGACGTGATGCCATATACCGTCTGAATACATCTTGTCGCTCTTGGCCCGTACGTTGTTATTTGGGATGCCTATGTCAAAAGTCAGCCATTTTGAAGGAGAGTACTCTGTCTTTATGCGCCGGCCACTGCCCCAGCCGGCCGGTTGGGAAACTATATAACCCCTCTTTCCATTGGGGGGAACAATAATGCTCCCGGGCCCGTTCTTGCGCATCCAGATTTCCACCGTGAAATTCTTATCCGCTATTTCTACGGGTTTCCCCTGGTACCACCCCCTGTCCAGGCTTACAGCTTTCTTTTCGGGCCACCTGCCTTCGATGACCTTCAGG
This sequence comes from bacterium, assembly GCA_029548585.1. Taxonomy (GTDB): domain Bacteria; phylum Ratteibacteria; class UBA8468; order B48-G9; family JAFGKM01; genus JALNXB01. The sequence continues at coordinate 8,363 of JAKPNC010000023.1, forward strand.
TCGTCAAAGGTCTCCTTGGTTTTTACATCAACGAAAGGGAAAAACTTCAGGTCCCCGCCTTTGCCGCTCAGGTCTTTTACGATGCTTTTACTGTCAGATACATCCTCGAAGGTGTAATACCTGGCAACTGAAGGGTCGTTCTTCAACGCATCCCTTCTCCTGAGCCAATCAGAGTACCCGCTTTCCTCTCCCTTCGCGTTCAGGGCAACTGCCATGATACAGATAAACAGATATGCAAAAATCTTTCTCATCTCCCACCTCCATGGTGCACGTTCAACAGGTTAAAAAAAATACCCGCTCACAGGTTCTCCTGCCTGGTAAGATAAGATCGCCCTCCTCTGCTGCTTGAAACCTGAACGATTCAAGCCATGTCTCATGCCCGTTTAAAAACTGGAAAGCCGCGGCTTGAGATCGTAAAAAGGTACATTGATATCATAACACATTAAAGGGTAGTTTGCCACATTGCCGCAGTGAGTCTGTACGGAGCAAGAAATGGTAAATGAAGCATAAAGGAGAGAGCAAGCCTGTTTCAGGGCAAGAGAATGGATAAGGGTTTCCTGATTCACAGGGCTATGGAATTGGCTAAGCCACGGCTTGACAGGCCGCAGGCATTAGAATAGAATATAAAAAAACTCGTCCTGGTTTGAAACAATTCTTTCAGAAAGGGAAAAAGATGCAGGTTCATATTACAGGCAAAT
>JAKPNC010000034.1 GCA_029548585.1 bacterium
TCCTTGCCCCCGAGGCACCCGCTGCATAGAAAAGCCATGAAGACCTTGTGGCCGTTCTTCGAATATTTTGCAAGCGTGCCTCCGCACAGGATCTCTATATCGTCGGGATGCGCTCCCACAGCCAGTATTCTCATTATTATCCCCCTCCTCTTTTTTTGTCATCCTGAGACGTATCTGCCCGGAGATCTCACCTTTAAATTCTGAACAGGATGGAAAAATGAAATCCTGAATAGAATATTTATGTTCCCGCCTTCAGTTGCATTCGGCCACGAGAGGACCAGCAAGCTCTTTCAAAAAGAAGAGCCTGCCAGGCATTTGAGGCATGAAGCTGCTCGGGACCCATATGTCAGGCCCGTACCTCAGGGTAACCCAGAGGCTCAAACCCTGCCACATCATCCCCCTTCCGAGAGTCCCATCCGCCCCTCCGATGATCCTGTCAGCCTTCAGGAATATGCCCGGTCCTATGGTATTGGCGAAACAGGGAACCAGGGTAGTGCGGCTCTTGAAACTTGTTATTGCATTCTGTTCAATGGTCAAAGGATGAAGCCTTGCCCCCAACCGGTAATCCTGCCTTGCCCATTCTTCTTTTGAAGAAAACTCCGCCGCAAAATGGGGTTCCCAGAAAGCTATGTGAAAAACCCTTCCAATGCCGAATATCACAATAAGCCTGGCCCCCTCTCCCCTGAGGCTACCAATCATGCCCGGATAATCGGGCAGCATCTTCCTGGTGGCGAAAAACCTCTGCTTTTTGGGAATTGTAAGCTTGCCGAGCGGCCCGTAGAAAGCTCCTTCCATGGCATTCTGGAAAGCCCCCGTATTAGTCGGAGGAAGGGTATTCCCTTCCCTGTCGCTCCATTCGTCCATATTGAACCCGTAAACATGGCTGCAGTCTACGTTCCACTCCTGGAGGAAATATATTACCCACTTATACATGCCCATCGGGCCGACAGGAAGAATGAGTGCCAGTTTTTTGCCGTCTTCCTTCGCCCTCCGTATTTCAAACGCAATCTCATGTCCCATCTTTGCATTGAATTCTTCAAGAGAGTCGCATTTGACAGGTTCGAACCCCTTGTTCCACCACTTCTGCCGTTCCGATACCTGTTCGGGTTTGTTGCTGCAGCATTCATCAATCTTCTTCAGATCCCAGCCGGCAGGGAAGAAACCCTCCAGCAGAGATCCCTTCAAAGTGTTCATCAAATCCATGCGGGCCTCCTTAGAATATGAAACGGGCTGAACTTGACCTTTTTGAAAATATATTGTAACTTAAATAGAGGAATTTTCAAAAAGAAGTTCCCTGCAGCAAGGCAGAGGACGTAACGCTTTTTTTTAGGAAAGAGGACCCTGCTCCCGGCCCCATGGGAAGATACCGGGACAGCGGGGAAAGGAGAAAAAGATGGAAAAACTGGCAATTGAAGGCGGAACACCTGTAAACAAAGAGAAATTTCCAAAGTGGCCTTCCTTTTCTCAGAAATCGATAGACATGGTTTCTGAACCCCTCAAGACTGGCAAGGTGAATTACTGGACCGGTAATATTGGGGTGGAATTCGAGAAAGCCTGGGCGAAATGGAACGGCGCAAAATATGCGGTCACGACCACAAATGGAACAAGCGCGCTTCACACCGCTGTTGCCGGCCTTGGAATAGGCCCCGGGGACGAAATAATCTGCCCTTCCTATTCCTTCATAGCGTCCTCTTTCTGCGTTCTCCAGGCAGGCGCTCTTCCAATCTTTGCAGACGTTACAGATTCACACACTCTCGACCCGCAGGACATAGAAAGCAAGATAACCGAAAAGACAAAGGCAATCATAGTGGTACACCTTTACGGGGTGGTAGCCGACCTCGATCCGATACTTGCCATAGCCAGGAAGCACAACCTTTACGTCATAGAAGATTGCGCACAATGCTTCGGAGGCGTATACAAGGGCAGGAAAACGGGCACGGTGGGAGATGTCGGATGTTTCAGCTTCTGCCAAAGCAAGCATTTCACGACCGCCGGAGAAGGCGGGGCAGTGATCACGAACAACGAAGACTTATGGTGGAACTGCCAGTCATTCAGGGACCACGGATACGACGTGAAGGAAAGGATGAGGCTTCTCGAACTGGAAAAAAAGCTCTACTACGTACACAAGAGGGTGGGATTCAACTACAGGATGACAGAGATGCAGTCGCTGGTAGGCCTCTGCGAGCTGGAACGACTTGATAACTGGAATCTTCCACAGAGAAGGAAGAACGGAAGGTACCTTGCAAAAGAGCTCAAGGGCCATCCCCTCGTCATATCGGGACCTCTCGACACGCCCGAAAGGGAAAACGCATACTGGTGGGCTCCCTTCGTTCTCTCCCCTGACAAGCTAAAGGTAACCGTCAAGCAGTTCGTCGCCGCCGTGGAAGCGGAAGGCATCCCCGTTTACGGTGTACAGTGGCCCGAGATGTACAAGGAAGAGGCCTATACGCAGAAGAACGGTTTCGGCGGCCTCAAGTATCCATTCAACGATCCCAACGCAAGGCAGATAGATTATTCCAAAGTGGAATGCAAGAAGGCAAAGTGGCTTTCGGATAGAACGATGTCTTTCTTCACCCATCCGGTTTACGAAGAGAAGCACATGGAAATGGCTGTAAGAGCATTCAAAAAGGTTGCTGAAGCATACATGAAGTAAAGGGTATCTTAAAAAAGCATCCGGCCGTCCTCAACCCTCAAACTGCGGACGGCCGGACTTTGCCATTTCTTCCGTACTGGAATCAAGCTGAAAGAAAGAGATTTAATCATGTCAAAGATCCGCAAGGGAGGAATTAAATGAGAAAGGTTAACATGGGAGTCCTTGGAGCCGGAGGGATCGCTTACAGGAGAACCATACCGGGAATGATGCAGGCAAAAAACATTCAACTCTCCGCAGTCATGGATATAGCGAATATTGAAAAGATAGCCGGCGAGTTCAAGATAGCACGATATTACACCAGGGAAAAAGACCTTCTTGAAGATCCCGAAGTGGAAGCCGTCTACATTGCAACACCCGTGAACCTTCATCTGGAGCACATAAGGGCGGCGGCAGAGAAAGGAAAACACATACTGTGCGAAAAACCCATAACAGGAAACCCGGCAGAAGCTGCCGAAGCAGCCAGGATTTGCAGGCATAACGGGATTATCTTCCAGGAAGGATACATGATGAAGTTCCACGGGGCCCACAGGAAGATAAAGAACCTTGTGGAAAGCGGAAAGATAGGCAGAATCGTATACATGAGGGCGCAACTTTCGTGCTGGTACCCTCCGATAGCCGGAGCATGGAGGCAGGATCCGGGCAAGGGAGGCGGTGGAGCCCTTATAGACATGGCAACCCACCTTTACGACCTGCTCGAATATATCTGCGGATCAGGGATAAGCAAGGTGGCCGCCCTCACAGGAAGGCAGGTGCAAGATTACAAGTCCGAGGATTCATCAACGACCCTGTTGGAATTCTCATCCGGGACGCAGGCAACGGTTGACGCATTCTTCTGCATTCCGGACGAAGCCTCAAAGACAAGGCTTGAAATCTACGGTTCCATGGGAAGCCTGCTTGCGGAGGGAACCATCGGCCAGGGATCCGGAGGAAAACTGGAGGGCATCTTCAAGAAAGATGCGGCCGGCTACGATGCAATCCAAAGCAAGGACGAGGCTCTTTCGTTCTCAGACATAGGCTTTGACCAGGTAAACCCGTACACTGCGGAATGCGAATATTTCGCCAATTCTGTCCTTGAGAAAAAAGAACCGGGAATAAACGGGTTGGACAATTCTCTCCATATAATGGAAGTGACAGAAAAAGCATACTCGTCGTACAAGACCGGCAGGATACTCACGGTTTAAACCTGGATCTCGTCAAGGTAAGAAGGGGTAAGGATTTCGCTTTTCATCCGTCCCCTGAGAAGTGAAGCGAATTCTGCAGATGCTTCTTCTTCGCCGTGTATGACTACCACCCGGGAAGGGGGCTTACTGAAGCCGCCGAGCCATTTCAGCAGGCCGTTCCTGTCAGCGTGCGCGGAAAATCCCCCTATGTTCTCAATGGCTGCCCTCACGGGGAACTCCTCTCCAAGGATCCTTACCTTCTCGGGTTTTGACAGGATTTCCCTTCCGAGCGTCCCTTTTGCCTGGTATCCAACAAACGCCACGGTAGATTCGGGCCGCGTTATATTGGCCACGAGGTGATGCTTGATCCTGCCTCCGGTGCACATTCCTGAACCAGCCATGATCACAGAGGAACCTTTTATATAGTTTATTGCCTTGGATTCGTCGCTTGTCCTTGTCAGGTTAAGCATTGCAAATTCAAACGGAGACTCCCCCCTATCCATGAGAGACCTGGTCTCACTGTCAAGATAAGCCGGGTATTTCTTGAACACATCTGTTACGTTTATGGCCATGGGGCTGTCCACGAAAACCATGATATGGTGTATGACATTCTCCTTTAAAAGCCTGCTGAGGAAAAACAGGAGTTCCTGAGTCCTTTCAATGGCAAAAGTGGGAATAACCACATTGCCCCCTCTCTCTATGGTGGCATTGATAATCTCTCCCAGTCTGGCGCCAGCCTCTTCTTCCGTCTCATGAACCCTGTTACCGTAAGTTGATTCCACGAAAACGGTATCGGCTTCTTCAAAAAGAGAAGG
>JAKPNC010000036.1 GCA_029548585.1 bacterium
AATCTTATTCATTTAATCATCTCCCAATCTCTTGTTCCTGTTCATTAATCCGTGTTGAGGCCTCTTACTGCTGTCCCCAATTGGGAAGGTTTGAAATAGTTATGGAATCTCCATTGCTCGCGCATGCCACGTTTCCCGGGATTTCGTTTGTCGAATATACTATGTCAGGGTTGTTTACCCACTGAGTGCTGCAATCAAGGTAGAGCACGTTTATGCCGTAACTGTGGTTCCCGTAGTTCTGCCCGGACGCGGATATCCCGTTGTCGCTTATCATGGGTATGGGGGCAACCGACTTGTTTCCCGTGGTAAGCTTGAAAACGAAAGAGTAAGAATTATCCCAGTTCCCCGCGTCTATGACAGACGGGGCATCGTTGTTCCTTGATATGCTTGACGGGCACCAGAAAATCTTCGGTGTATTTATGTACGTTGGATAAAGATCCTTATCCTCGGCGTAGAGATCCGTATCCGCGGCAGGAAAATTCTCATGGTGGTCGTCCGCGAACATCTCATATGCTATGCCCAGCTGTCTGAGGTTATTCATGCAGTTTGTCCTTCTCGCCCTCTCTCTGGCTGTTGAAAGGGCCGGCAGGAGGAAGGCGGCAAGTATGCTTATTATGGCAATAGAGACAAGCAGTTCAATAAGGGTGAATCCGTGCTTCCGGGCGGCTGTTTTCATTTCGCTGCCCTGCTTTTTCAAAAATAATATTTTCATCTTTCACCTCCTCCTTTCCTTTTAAGTCATTATCCGGGACATTTTCTCGTGCCCGGCTGCTTCTCATCCTCCAGAAAGTCCCATTGCAAGCTTTATAAGGGGCATGAAAAGAGATATGACAATGAATCCGACAATTCCCCCGAGGAATACGATGAGCATCGGCTCTATCATGGAGGTCATGGCCGAGACGGCGGCATCGACTTCGGACTCGTAGGCCTCGGCGATCTTTTCAAGCATGGCATCCATAGCGCCCGTCTCCTCGCCTACGGCCATCATGTTGGTGACCATTGGAGGAAAAACCTTTGCCTTGAGCATGGGTCCGGCGATTCCTTCTCCTTCCCTGACCCTGTTCCTGACCTCGTTGATGCCTTTTGACACGACCTCGTTGCCGGTCGTGTCCCTTACTATCTGCAGGGACTGGAGAATGGGAACACCGCTGGTGATGAGGGTTGCGAATGTCCTTGCAAACCTTGCCACGATGCTTTTCGAAACGACGGGGCCGAATACGGGCATCCTCATCTTTATCTTGTCTATGTAGAACTTGGAGAACTTGATCCTGTTAAGGATCTTGAAGAGGATTACCATGGCTATCAGAAATATCACTATGATGATGGATTTTTTGGTCATGAATTCTGATATCTTCATGAGAAGGACTGTCGGGCCCGGAAGTTCGCCGGCTTCCATGTCCTTGAATATATCGATGAAAGTCGGAACGATCTTGAGCATGATGAACCCGAGTATGCCGACGGTAACGACAAGTATGACTGCCGGGTACGCCATGGCGGATTTGATCTTGCCTCTCAGTTTTGCCTCCTTCTCCATGAATTCGGCCAGCCTTGTGAGAACCGTCTCCAGTGCGCCTCCGGCCTCTCCGGCCTTGACCATGGACACGTATATCTTGGGGAAGCTTCCGGGATTCTTTGCGAGGGCTTCAGAAAAAAGAGAGCCGCTTTCTATGTCGTCTGACAGCTTTGCAAGGACCATGCTGGCCCCGCCCTTTCTCTGCTCTCTGAGAACCTTCAGGGATCTCAGCAGGGGAAGTCCTGCGCCTATGAGGGTAGCAAGCTGCCTGGTTATGATTGTAAGTTCCTTGGGCTTGATTTTTGCGGCTCCGAAAGATAATCCTTTCCCGCCTTTGGCTTTTGTCTTTTTTGCGGCCTGGGGAGCCGCCTGGGCTTTTGCTTTTTCCTTGCCTTTCTGGGAAACTGCAACGGTCCTTGCCGGAGCCACGCTGGTAACGAAAAATCCCATGCCCTTGAGTTTTGATATGGCTTCCTGCATCTGTGGGGCGTCTATGGTACCGGTGACGGGTTTTCCTCCCGTATCCATCGCATTATACTGGAATTGTGCCATCTTTCCCCCTTTTTCGCCGCGTTCTCATCCACGGGAGACGGAACACCTTATTCCCTGCTCAATACCCGTGTATCTCTTTTGCCACTTCTTCAATAGAGGTTATACCCGCTTTTACCTTGTCAAGGCCATCTTCAATCAAAGTTCTCATGTGGCAGTCCTCGATGGCTATCTTTTTTATCTCGCCCAGGGGCCTCTTGTCAATTACGGCCTGCCAGAAAGGTTCCGTGGGCATGAGGATTTCGAATATGGCGGTCCTGCCCTTGTATCCTCCCCTGCAGAAGGGACATCCCTTGGCCCTGAAAAACTTCATTGAGGCAACCTTCTCAGGGTTGGTATCAAGGCCCACTTCAAGAAGCTCTTTCTTTTCAGGGGTATACTCCTCCTTGCATCTCTGGCAAAGCATCCTCAGAAGCCTCTGCGCGATCACTCCTTCTATGGTTGAACTGAGAAGAAAAGGCTCTATCTTCATGTCTATCAATCTCATGATCGTGCTGGGGGCATCGTTGGTGTGAAGAGTGCTCAAAACAAGGTGTCCGGTAAGCGAGGACTGTATGGCCATCTGGGCTGTCTCGAAATCCCTGACCTCTCCCACCAGTATGATATCCGGGTCCTGGCGCAGTATGCTCCTGAGGCACCTTGCGAAAGTCAGTCCTATGTGTTCCCTTATGGGAACCTGGAGAGCCCCTTCGAGCATGTACTCAACAGGGTCTTCGGTGGTTATAACCTTGACGTCGGGCGTGTTGAGGGTTCTCAGTATGGCATACAGGGACGTGGTCTTTCCGCATCCCGTGGGGCCTGTCGCAAGTATGATCCCGTTGGGCTTCTTGATGACGTTCTCTATCTTCTTGCTGTTATTCTCCGAGAGCCCGAGGTTTGCCAGTTCAAATATAGTTTTTCCCCTGTCGAGCACCCTGATGGCGAGGCATTCCCCGAAAACCGTAGGAACGGTATTCACGCGCAGGTCCACCGCCCTGCCCATGATTGAAAGCTCTATCCTTCCGTCCTGTGCAAGCCTTCTTTCAGCGATGTCCATGCCGGCCATGATCTTAAACCTGCAGAATAGGGCGAACGAGAGGCCTTTGGGAGGGTGGACGAGGTCGTAAAGGACTCCGTCGACCCGGTATCTTACCCTGAAATCGTCCTCGAAAGGTTCGAGATGCACGTCGGATGCGTTATCTCTCACAGTCTGCAGGAGTATCAGGTCAAAAAGCTTTACCACCGGGGGCAGGGAAGCAATTTCTTCGAGCGAGGTGATGGTTGCGTATTCTCCCTGGCTTGCTATGGCGTCAAGTTCTTCCATCTCCTCTATGTCTTGCGCCAGCCATTTTACAAGGTCGTCAACCGTTTCTATCTCCTTGCCGTAATGCATTTCTATCGCTTCCTGAATGTCATGCTCGTCGGCAAGGACCATCTTCGTCTTGTATCCGAGAACGAATGATATATCGTCCTGTATGTTGAGGCTCAGGGTGTCTCCTACGGCAAGGGTAAGGATGTTCTTCTCCAGGGATATGGGAATGGCGTTGTAAGTCTTGGCAAGCGCCGATGGAAAGACCTCTACGGCCCTCTTTTCTATGGGAGTGGTTTTCAGGTCGATCATCTCTATGCCTGCCTGGATGCTAAGGAGCCGCTTGAGGTCCCTTTCTTCTATGTATCCAAGGTCAACGAGAATCCTTCCGAGGAAATGACCCGTTTCTTTCTGCTTCTCCAGGGCTGTTTTCAACTGGTCATCGGTTATCACGCCTTCTTCCACGAGCATCTTTCCGAGAAGTTGCTTTTCATCCATTTTTTTGTCCGCTTATTTGCTGAAACTGTCTTTCTTGATCTTGACAGCTTCGTCTATGAGTCCCTGCGCCACGAGTTCCGCCCTTGTTGAAACCGGGTCGTAGGAGTATGTCATCACGTCGTCGAAGCTAATCTTTCCTTCCTTGAAGAGCTTGGTCAGGGAGGCGTCCATTGTGATCATCCCCATGTTGCCGCCCGTCTGGATTTCGGAAAGGATCCTGTATGTCTTCCTTTCCCTGATGAGGTTCTGTATGGAGGTTGTTACCATCATCAGTTCAAATACCGCAACCTTTCCTTTTTTGTCGATTCTGTTCAGAAGGACCTGGGATATGATCGCGAGGACGGAGACCGAAAGCATGACCCTTATCTGTTCCTGCTGGGCGACAGAGAAGACGTTGACGATCCTGTCCACGGTTCTCGATGCCCCCGTGGTATGGAGCGTGGCGAAAACTACGTGGCCGGTTTCTGCCGCCGTTATTGCGGCTTCTATCGTATCAAGGTCTCTCATTTCTCCTACCAGGAAGATGTCCGGGTCTTGTCTCAGGCCTCTTCTCAGGGCCTCTGAAAAGGTCGGAACGTCCACTCCCAGCTCCCTCTGGGTAATGATAGCCTTCTTGTGCTTGTGGTAATATTCAATGGGGTCTTCTATGGTTATGATATGCTTTTCAAGGTTTTCGTTCATCCAGTTTACCATTGAAGCCAGGGTCGTTGTCTTCCCTGACCCTGTTGGGCCGACCACCATGATAAGCCCCCTGGGACGTGTAAGGAGGTATTTCATCGTTTCCGCTTCAAGGCCGATCTGCTCAAAAGTCAGGAACTGGTAAGGGATAAGCCTCAATGCCATGGCGATATTTCCCCTTTCCTTGAAGACGCTGACGCGGAATCTTGCCAGGTCCTTGAAGGCAAACCCGAAGTCCGTGCCTCCAACCTTCTGGAGTTCCTCCTGGTGTTCCCGGGAAGTGATTGACTTCATGTAGTTGGTCGCATCCTCCGGTGTAACCGGCTCGGTGCCAACCTTTGAAAGCCCTCCGTGCATCCTCAGTATAGGCGGGACGCCCACGTTGATATGGAGATCGGCAGCATCCTCCTTGATCTGGAGTTCCAGCAGTTCTTCCATGCTCTTTGGCATATCTATTCTCCTGTAACCGTTAAGACTTCATCCATGGTTGTTATGCCGAGCCTGACCTTCCTGATCCCGTCATCGAACATCAGTTTCATTCCGTTTTTGATGGCTGCCTGTCTCAGTTCGCTGACGCTTGCCCTTCTCAGTGTCAATTCCCTCAGTTCGTCGTTCATCGCGAATATCTCAAATATGCCCTTTCGACCCCGGAACCCCGTGAAATTGCATTCGTTGCACCCTTTGGGCTTGCACACGTTTACTTCTTCTCCGGGCTTTATTCTCAGGATTTTCGACATCTCTTCGTCAGGTTCTATCTTCTCCTTGCAGTATGGGCAGAGGAGCCTCACGAGCCTCTGGGCCATGACTCCCTGGACCGAGGAAGCTATGAGAAACGGAGGGGCGCCCATGTCTATTAACCTTGTGATGGCGCCGGGCGCATTATTTGTATGCAGGGTGCTGAAGACAAGGTGTCCGGTGAGGGCCGCCCTCAAAGCGATGTCAGCAGTCTCAAAGTCTCGTATTTCTCCAACGAGTATGACGTCGGGGGACTGCCTCAGGAATGCCCTCAGGATCGATGCGAAAGTAAGGCCTATTTCCGAGTTTACTGGAGACTGGTTTATGCCCGGGATCTGGTATTCCACCGGTTCTTCAACGGTCATAAGCTTCCTGTCCATGGTGTTAAGGGTCTGGAGAGAGGCATAAAGGGTGGTCGTTTTTCCCGATCCGGTCGGGCCCGTGACGAGCACAAGCCCCCCGGCGTACTGCAGGAGCGCCTCCCATGACTTGAGGTCGTCCGCGAGGAAGCCGAGTTCCTCGAGCCCTTTCATCATGGAGGATTTGTCGAGTATTCTGAGAACGATACTTTCACCGTAGATGCCGGGAAGGGAAGATACCCGGAAGTCTATCGGCTTGCCTCCTATTTCGAGCATGATCCTTCCGTCCTGGGGCAGTCTCTTTTCTGCGAGGTCCATCTTGGCCATGAGCTTAAGCCTTGCCAGAACAGGCCTTTCTATCCTCTTGGGAGGAGCGACCACTTCATAAAGAAGGCCGTCTATCCTGAACCTTACGCGGAATTTTTTCTCAAGGGGCTCAAAGTGTATATCGCTTGCCCTGCGTCTCATGGCTTCAACGAAAACCAGGTTGACTATCTTTACGACGGGGGCCTGGAGAGCCAGCGATTCGTCTTCCGTATCAAGGATTTCGGTCTCCGGAGAATCCATGTCTACCGTTGCGCTGCTTGCATCCTGGAGCATCTGGCTGAGATCTTCCATCTCTTCCTGGGCATAATATTTGTCAATAAGCTGGTCTATTTCCTCCGGGAAGGTTATGATTACATCCACCCCTTTTATGGTATCTGAACCGACGATTTCCTTGAAATATTCGGAAGAAAGTATATTGAGGGGGTTATCCGAAACCAACACGATCTTGCCGTCCTCCCTTCTTTCCCACGGGACGATCCTGTGAGTTTTTACTATTTTGCTGGGAAGGATGGGTATTATATCCTGCGGTATTTCACGGGCGGGCAGTTCTCTCTGGACAATGCCCATCTGGAAATAGAAAGAAGGAGAAATCTCTCCGAAAGGAAGCATTCCCCTGTTCTGAAATATTTCCTTCAGGGGAGTTCCCGTCTTCTCCTGCTCTTCGAGAGCTCCTTCTATGGATTTTGTATCCCACAGACCTACATTCTTTATTACTCCGATAATCTCCTTTTTCGTAGGCATGATATTATGCTATCACAAGGTGAGATGCCTGTCAAGCAAAGCAGACCTGAAGGGGCGGCTTCTTCATGGCAGGTTCTTCCTGATCGTTTCTGCGAGCCACTGGGAGATGGTTTTCTCCTGTTCCACGGCGACATGTTTAACCTGCTTCATGAGTTCTGTAGGCAGTATAAATGTGTACTTCTTGTTTGATTCCTTCCCGGCTTTGCCGGTCTCTTCTTTCCTTGATGAAACGTCAAAGAGTTTTTTAGCCTGGGGTCCCAATCTCTTCATTTCATTCTCCTTTTGACTTCTTTTGCCACGGCAAGGAAATCCTCGGAAGCTGTTGACCCCCCGGCATAATCGAATATGGCTTTGCCGAAAGAAGGAGATTCCCTCAACCGGCTGCACGTGCTGATGCCGTTCTTGAAAAGGAGGGATCCGAACTCCTTTTTCAGAAGAGAAAGGCTTTCTTCCGTTATCCGGAGCCTCCTGTCGATCATGTTGGGCAATATGCCGAGTATCTCCAGCCCGGGATTGAGCTTCTTTCTTATCTCCCCGACGGTGTCTATCAGGTGGGAAAGGCCTTCGAGGGAGAGGTAGTCGCAGAGAACAGGAACTATGATATGGCTTGATGCGCAGAGTCCGTTGACGGTCAGCAGGGAGAGGGACGGAGGACAGTCTACAAGCACGTAATCGAAGCTTTTGATTATGTCCATGCTTGATTCCATCGCCTTCTTCAGGAAGAACTGGTTCTTGCTTCTCGTTACCAGGTCAAGCTCGGCATGTGCCAGTCCCGTGCTGGCGGGTATCACCGAGAGGTCCCCGAGATAACTGTCGATCATCACTTCTTCAAGCCGTGCCTTTTCGAGCATGAATTCTGCCATTGTAAGGTCTTCGGGCTTGAG
>JAKPNC010000176.1 GCA_029548585.1 bacterium
CTATGGAAGCCTTCAATTCACTGAAGGATCTGACAGCTAAAAGCCTTGGAGAAAAGACCCCCGAGCTTGTTATCTGGCCGGAAGGGAGCCTTCCCGGAGTACTGGATGAATACCCTGAAGCAAAAAGGGAAGTCGAACTAATGTCGGCATCGCGTTGCCTTCATATCCTTTTCGGAACATTCACGAGAGCCGGCGAAGGTTCATATAATTCCGCTGTTATGATTGGAAATAGAAAGATTCAGGTTTACAGGAAGAATCATCTTGTTCCTTACGGTGAGTTCATACCCGGCGGGCGTTACAAAGCCGTGAGGGATGCCTTCGAGAAAATCGCGGGATATGTGCCTGACATAAGGCACGGTTCGGGCCAGATGCCAATGGTTCTCAACGGAAAGCATTTCGCCCCCCTCATATGTTTTGAAAACATATTTCCCGGGATGACCAGGGTCCTTGACGACAATGGAGCAGGTGCCTTCATGGTCATAACAAATGATTCGTGGTACGGACACGCAGGCAAATCACAACACTTTGCGCACAATTTCCTGAGGGCCGCGGAAAGCCGGAAATACTTCGTACAGGCCGCACTTTCAGGTATAAGCGGAATTGTGCCTCCTGGAGGAAGATCAATAATTTCCGGAAGAAACGGAGTTGAAACGGGAGAAGGCCCCGGGATTATCTTTTACCGGGTGCCGCTCATGGAGGGAAGAAGCCTCTACTCCAGAACCGGAGACATGCCATTATTCCTTGCCGGAGTTTTTTTAATGGGAGCATTGATATGCAGAAGATAAGAATACTTGAGAAAAAGGCTGGTTATCAGTTCAAAAAGAAGGCGCTTCTGGAAAGGGCGCTCACTCATTCCTCCTACGACAGGGATTCCTGCTATGAGAGGCTTGAGTTTCTCGGGGACATTGTGCTCGATGCGATAGTCGGGATCCATCTTTTCAAAGCTTACCCGGATTCAAGCGAGTCTTTCCTGACGGACCTTAAATCCGCCTATGTCAACAGCAGGAACCTTCATGATACGGGGATGAAACTGAAGCTCCATGATTTCATCAACTTCAACAATTACGAACTTCCTAAGTTGGATGATTTCGTCGAGGCCTTTATCGGGGCGCTTTACCTTGACGGAGGCTGGAAGAATACGGAAAAATTCGTAAAGAAGTTTATCCTCAGCAGGAAGCTGGAACCGATGAGCAATCACAAGAATATCCTTTCAATGGTAGCGAAAAAATGCTTCGGTTCAATTCCCGTCTATACCCTTGTGAAAGAAAGCGGCCCGTCCCACAGGAAGGTATACCGGTTCAAGGTCAAAATCCTCGGGAAACGGTACGCCGGTTACGGAAAGGCGACCTGCAAGAAGGATGCCGAAATGAAGGCCGCAGACGACCTTCTTTCAAAGCTGAAGAAGCACGTCTCTTCGGTTGCCGGCCTTACCGGAAGAAATAACCCGTGACTCCCCTACTTTTTGTGGATGAAATACTGCTCCACGAGCCCTGCAAGGTTCATTGTCACCCAGTAAAGGAGAAGTCCCGAAGAAAAGTTGTAGAAGAGAAAGAGGAACATGACAGGCATCATGTAGGTCAGGGTCTTCTGAGACGGTTCCTGCGGGGTAAGCTTCTGCTGAAAGAAGGATGTGGCAGCCATAAGCACCGGAAGCAGGTTCAGGTTGAATCCGCCAAACTGAGCGATCGTATCCGGCACCGACAGGTCCCTGATCCAGAGGCCGAAAGTTGCGCCCCGGAAGAAAATGGAGCTCCTGAGGGCGAGAAAGAAACCGATGAAAATTGGAAACTGGAGCAGCATGGGGATGCATCCTCCAAGGGGGTTGATCTTGTAGTCCTTGTAAAGGCTCATCATCTCCTTCTGCATCTGCTGGGGATTATCCTTGTACTTTTTCTGTATCTCCTGAAGATAAGGTCTCAGCTTCTGAAGCGATTTCATGGACTTCAGGCTGTTTTTTGTCAGAGGGAAGAAGAGTATCTTGATTATGAGAGTAAGGATGATTATTGCCCATCCCCAGTTTGGAACAACCCTGTGTATGTAAGATAAGAGCTGGAAGAGGAACCTTCCCATCGAAGCAAAGAACCCGCTTCCGAATACTTCTTTTTCTTCGATTTCGGATTTTGCAACGAAATAATCTGAGGGTCCGGCATAAAAGGATATGGAGATTTCTTCAGTATTCTTTCCGGAAAATGCAAGATCATTCCACTTGAAACCGTAAGTGACACGATTCTCCTGCCTGCGGACAAATCCGTCAGCTTCCCTGCCGGGCTTGACAAAGAGGAGGGAGTATCCCTGCTTCAGGGCTATCCACTCGGTTTTCTTGTAAAATGTTTCCCCCTTAAGCCTTGCGGGATTCAGCCTGACGGTTTCCTCTGGTGTCCGGAGAAGTATCTCGGGAGGCGTGAATTCTTTACCGCCCCTGCGATTGGGCGGAGCCGTCTGCATGCTTCCCGCTTCCATGGTGTAAGATACCGGTTCGGACATGGCGGCTTTTGGGCCGGAGATCCTTATGATCGCGGAGAATGTGTGATTATCTCCGGGAAGAATAATGCTTTTTTCAACCTGCATGGCTCCGTCCTCAGGACCCGTTAACACAATTTTTCCGGATTCCCGGTCGAGATCTGCTTTGTATGCGTGGTTTCCGTTTTGTAAGGCGGAATCCGCAAGAAGGGAAGTTCCTTCGAGGATTGAAAAGAAATCCTCCCCCTTTCTCTGGTATTTGCGTATGCCAATGCTGGATATGGAGCCGTTTTCCGGGTTAATGCCCAGGATGTATCTTCCATCATCGTACTCAATCGTCCGGCCGGTTTTTTCCGGAACTCTGTCTGTGCTTTCCGGGACTGTCCCTGGCTGGATGGCAGATGTTTCAGATTCCGTTTCCGATGCAATCCCGGCCGGTTTTTTCTGAACGGGGATCACCGCATGCTTTGCCTGGATCCTGCCGAAAACCATGATTATGATTATTGCAAGCGCGAAAGCTATTATAAGGCGGACTTCTTCTTTTATTTTATCCATTTTTCCAGAGGATCAAACCCCCCCTTGTTGAAAGGATGGCACCTTGCCAGCCTTCTTAATCCTGTAAAAAAACCTTTCCATCCGTGTTTTTCAACTGCCTGGGCCATGAAGGAAGAACAACTTGGATAGAACCTGCAGCGGTTTCCGAGAAGAGGTGATATGGTTGACTGGTACAGTCTTATGAGAAAGAGCAACATATTCCTCATCTTATCATGCCCGATATTTTTTCCAGTTCTCCGGTAAGCTTGCCTGCATCCGAAACAACGAGGGGAGGCTTGATTACGAAAATGTAATCCCCCGTCTTGAATTTCCTGCGCCAGTACTCCCTTATTATCCTCTTCCCGAAATTTCTCTGAGATGGATTTCCGGATGTATGCCTTGATATAAACCCTATTTTATACCCGGCTGACCGTGCGTAATAAAGGTTGAAGAGCGATGTCCTGCACCTGCTTCCTCCGGACATTATCTCTCTGACTTTTTTCTTCATCAGGCGGCAAGCTTTTTCCTCCCTTTCCTTCTCCTTGCGTTAAGTACCTTCCTGCCTCCGACAGTCTTCATTCTTGCCCTGAATCCCAGTCTTTTTTTTCTTCTTCTTTTATGCGGGTTATAGGTAAAAGACATCTCTCTCTCCTTTTTATAAATCTTTGCCGGCCATGTTTTTAAGTTGTCCTGCCCAGGCCGGCGACATATATTATATTACTAAAAGCCGATTTCTTCAAATTTATCTTTCTTCATCGTGTTCCGGAAGTCCCGGTCCGTGAGATTCAGGTGGAGAGGCGTGACAGAAACGAAGCAATTTCTGACGGCTTCGGCGTCGCTTCCGTTCTCGCCGTCCACTTCCTTGAAAATGCCCTTGAGCCAGAAATAAGAATTGCCTCTCGGGTCGCTTCTCTCCTCGTATTCTTCCTCGAACCTCGATTCGCTCTGGTAGGTAACCTTTATTCCCCGTATCCTATCCGCCTTGCAGTTTGGCACGTTTATATTCAACATGGTATCTTTCGGCATCTTCATCCGGGAGAGCCCCCTGATTATGCGGGATGTTACCGATGCCGCCGAATCGAACTCGAAATCCCCCGAAGCGTCAACGGAAACCGCAATGGAAGGAATGCCGAGTATAGCCCCCTCGGCCGCGGCAGAGACCGTCCCGGAATAGAGTACGTCCATGCCTATGTTGGCACCGGGATTAATGCCGGATACAAGAAGGTCTGGCTTCTCTTTAAGGATGGAGCTGACACCTATCTTGACGCAGTCGACAGGCGTCCCGTTTACAACGAAAGCTTTGAACCCGCCTTCAATATCAAGATGTCTTATCTTGAGGGGCGAGAATATGTTTATGGCGTGGGCTACCGCGCTTTTTTCAGTCTCCGGCACTATGACAGAGACTTCTCCGAGCTTTACCAGGTGGTTCCAGAGTATCTTCAGGCCATCGGAATATAATCCGTCGTCGTTAGTAAGGAGTATACGCATCTTTTCCAGCGCTTTCCCTGACTTATGGGAGTGGAGCAGACCGGAGTTGAACCGGCAACCTTCCGCATGCGAAGCGGACGCTCTCCCATTGAGCCACTGCCCCGTTTTCTCATTTTACCGATTTAATGCGGCCCGCGACTGATTGCCAGGGCCGAGGTATTATTTTACTACAGGAAGAGATCAAGCGCAACTTTCTTCCATGATACTTCTGTGTCTCACATACACGGATTTCCATCTTGCCGTCCTGAAATAGGCCAGGATTGCAATGCACATCAGTGCGTCGGAAGCGTTTATCCCGAGCCATATTCCGTTTGTTCCCATCCCGGTTTTAAGGGACAGGAAGTAAGCGAGCGGAATCCTGACGGCAAGGGAAAAGAATCCCACCAAAACGGTTGGAAAAGCCGTATCTCCAACACCGGTCAGGCCCCTCTGGATAATCATTGAAACGCCGAGGAAGGGGAAGGTTATCATCACGTATCTCAGGAATGTACCTCCGGTTGACACCACGGTGGAATTATTGTTGAAAACCGAGATTATCCACGGGGCGAAAAGGAAGATAAGTATGACTGCGGGCGCGAGAAGAAGCTCGTACAACCTTATCGAAAGCATCATGCTTTTTTTTGCCCGGTCTTCCTTGTCCGCTCCCATGTTCTGTCCCATGAGAATTGCAGACGCGTTTGCAAACCCGAAACCGGGAACCACAAGAAGCATCCTTATCTTGGCTCCCACTCCGTATGCCGCAAGTACCTCGGGTCCGTGAAAAGCTATCAGCCTGGTGAGAAAAAGAAGGGATATATTGTTCATAAGCAACTGGGCGGAAGAAAAGAAGCCGATGCTCATAATCCTCTTGATGAAAACGGGAAATATCCCCAGATGCTTAAACGAGAGGCTGAGCCCCTCTTTCTTTCTGAAAAGAATTATCACTATCGTTGCGAATCCGACGAATCTGCTGAAGGCTGTTGTCAGGGCAGAACCTGCGACTTCCATACGGGGAAAGATTCCTATCCCGAATATCAGCAGGGGATCGAGAATTAAGTTTATGATGTTGGCGGCAATAAGGACATACATCGGGGTTTTTGCGTCTCCGGCGCCTCTCATTGCCTGGTTAAGGGAAACGTGAAAGAAAAGGAAACCCGAAGATAAAAAGCTTATTTTAAGGTAGGGCTTCGCAGTTTCAAGAACCTGGCCGGTCGCACCGAAAAGCAGAAGGAGTTTTTCCACACAGAAGATGCCTGTAAGGGCCAGAAGGAACCAGAAGAAAACGGAAAGAAATATTGTTTGCCATAGTACCTGGCTGGCGCTTTCGTAGTCTTTTTTTCCCACAAAGTGGGATATAAGGGCGACGGTGCCGGTTGTGACCCCGGTTGTGCAAATAGTTATAAGAGTGAGAACCATTACCGATACGGAAAGTCCTGCAAGGGCTATGTGTCCGAGCTTTCCTACAAAGAAAAGGTCTACCACCGAAAACATGTTGATGAGAAATCCGCCGGCCATCATGGGAAGGGCAAGGTGGAAAATGCCGGATTTTACATCAATCTCAGTGAGATCAACTTCGTCTTTCAACTTTTTCATTATCTCCTCCAAAAAACAAAAGGTTATTATAAACCAAAAAGAGCAGGAAGTGAAATAGGCGGCTCCCGAAAAAAAGTTGGATGCAGGCTTACTTTGGGATATACTTAATAAGTGTTGCCCGGAGCGGCCGGGCAGTATAGGCAATTTCAACTAACGGGGGATTTGTTTTGGAAAGGAAAAAGAGTATTATCTTCGGCGCAGGCCAGATTGGAAGGGGCTTCATCGGACAGATATGCAGCGATTCAGGGTACGAGCTCGTTTTCGTGGATGCGGCTCAGCCTGTCGTGGATCTTCTTAATGCAAGGAAGGAGTATCCCGTGTGGCTGCTGGGCAGCAGCAAAGAGGAGAAGATGGTTAAAGGACTGCACGCATTGGGGATAAACGAAGCGGAAAGCATTTCTTCGGAAATGTGCGGCGCCGATATCATCTTCACGGCTGTCGGGGCGAATAACCTTGCCCTTCTCGGCCCCCTGATGGCAAAGGGTTTCAGGTTGAGGCGGGAAAAGGGGAATAACCGGCATGCAAATGTAGTAATATGCGAAAACCTGCTCGGCGGAGCCGCCGTGCTGAGGGAAAGCATAGAGAAGGAGATGGAGGCCGCGGATATTGAATACCTGAGGGATCGGGTCGGGTTTGTTGAGACGGTTGTCAGCAGGATGGTTGCCCCCCTTTCAGAGGAAATGAAAAAAAAGGATCCACTTCTTGTCACGGTGGAACCATACGACATTCTCCCCGTTTCCAGGAAGGGCTTCAGGGGAGAGATCCCTGCGGTGAAAGGTTTCTACCCGGTTGATAACCTATACCCTTACGAGGAACTGAAGCTTTTCGTTCATAACCTGGCACATGCAGCCCTTGCATATTTCGGTTATCTTGCGGGATACGATTACATATGGGAATGCATGGAGGACGGAAAGATTTACGGGATGCTCGAAGGGATAATGTCTGAAACAAAATCTGCGATTGTCAGGAAACATGATTTTGATCCGAAAGAGGTAGAGACCTACACTTCCGATCTTTACGGGAGGTTCAGGAACAGGGCCCTGAACGATACCGTCAGAAGGGTAGGGCGGGATCCTCTCAGGAAGATAGGACCCAATGACAGGATTGCGGGAGCCATGAAACTCTGCCTGCGTCAATCAGTATTCCCTGAAAACATATGTTTTGTATTGGCGGCTTCTTTGTGCTACAATAATGAAGCGGATTCAAGCTCTGTGGCTCTCCTGGAGATGGTAAGGGAGAAGGGTGTGGAATATG
>JAKPNC010000037.1 GCA_029548585.1 bacterium
TCAAATCCTACCGGAATAGTATATCTTGAAAAAGAACTCCAGGAGATCGCCGGCATACTTGCCAGGCATGGTATCCTGTGCATCTCCGACGAGGTTTATGAAAAGATAATATACCAGGGAATGAAACATGTCAGCATAGCCTCCCTTTCGCCGGAAATGAAGAAGCTTACCGTCGTGGTAAACGGGGTCTCAAAATCTTTCTCCATGACAGGCTGGAGGATAGGATACATAGCCGCCGAAAAGGGGATAGCCGCCGCAGTTTCAAAGGTCCAGGGGCAGACCACATCGGCTCCCTGCTCGATTTCCCAGAAAGCGGCTTACTATGCCATGAAGCATGGAGACAGCCTTTCCGCTTCCATGATGGAGGAATTTTCGAGGAGGCGGGATTACCTTGTGAATAACCTTTCGGGAGAGTTTTCATACCCTGTCCCCATGGGCGCTTTTTACCTCTTTTTCAGTTACAGGCAGATGGATTCGCTCGTTCTCGCGGGCAGGTTGCTTGATGAGAAGCTTCTTGCAGTGGTTCCCGGGCAGGATTTCGGTGCTGACAGGTACGTGAGGATCTCTTACGCAACGAGCATGGATAACGTAAAGGAAACTGTCAGGCGTCTCAACGAGATTGCCGGGCAGGGGAGGTAAGGCTGATGAAATTAATTAAAACAGCTATGTCGATTTTTTTCTTTGCGGTTTCTGTCCCTCTCTTTGCAGACCGGGAGCCGGCATACTCTTTCTCGAAAGAGAAACCGCTGGTTTATAACTTTTCCATCAGGGGGGCCATAAAATATGCAACCGGGGGTTTCGATGCCAACAAGTTTGATGTCGAAGCAAAAGGGCTTCTCAGGTTTGAGACCCAGGAAGCAGGCGGTGAGACCTTCTCCGTGAAGCTTGTTCCCTTCCGGACAACCATTAAGGTTAACGAGATGCTCATAGAGGACTTTTCAGGTGAAGAATCCTCCGTCTCCCAGTTTATCTCCACCTCCGTAATAGAGATATCGAAAAATGGAAGGATCTCGTCTTCAAGGGAGGTTACGTCCGGTATGCTGAGCATGGCCCAGATACTGAGGATCCTTCCCTCTTTCCCGGGCAAGCTCCATCCCGGAAGGAGGTGGAAGCAGTCCATACAGTCTTTCAGCCTGCCGGGCATGCCCATGTGCAACCTTGAATTCTACTACCTTTACGCGGGTGAGAGCACGAATCCTTTCAAGGTGAAGCTGGTGGCAAACCAGCCCATAAAAGAAAAAAAGAAAGAGGGGGATGTAACAATCTCCTTTACGGGTAAGAATTCTTCAACCGGTGAATTCCTCTTTGACGAAGAGAAGGGGGAAATAGCCGGTTTCGCCGGTAATTTCGGACTGGTTCTCAACACCGTTTTTTCATCTCCTTCAACAACGGGAAAGGAAGATTCAACGGGACAGTCCATACCGGTGAAGATGGACGTGGATCTTGACGTTAAGATCTTGAGAAAATGAATTCTTTTTTCTGCTCCCCATTCCTAAATCTTTTCTATGTATGTGTCCATGAAATTGGATGGGTTTTCTTCTATCAGTACCTTTCTGGCTATGTTGAACAGGACCCCGAGGGCAAGGATGTTTATAAGGAATGACGAGCCTCCCACGCTGAAGAACGGAAGGGTGGTTCCCTTCGAAGGCACCATGTTCAGTACCACTCCTGCGTGGAGAAGGAACTGGAAACCGAAAAGTCCTCCTATTCCCGCCGACAGGAACTTGATGAAATAGTCGTTGCTGATGTTCGAAAGATGGAAGCTTGAGAAAACCAGGAAACCGAAAAGGGAGAGTACGAAAACCGTTCCTAAAAAGCCTGTTTCCTCTCCCACGACCGCGTAGATGTAGTCCTTGTGTGCCTCGGGCAGAAACTTCAGCTTTCTTTCCCCTGCCCCCAGTCCCTTGCCCAGGACGCCTCCCGAGCTCATGGCTATCAGGGACTGCCGTGTCTGGTATCCCTTGCCCATGGGATCGGCCGCGGGATTGAGATAAGTCATGATCCTTTCCCTTCGGTAGGGAAACATGAGGATAAGCCCGGTGAAAAGCACTATGCCGGCCAATATGATTAAAAGGATATTCTTTATGCGGACTCCGGCCAGGAACATAAGGAGCATGAAAGTGAAAAATATAACCGCGAACGTGCCTATATCTTTCTGAAGCTGGAGTATCCCCGTAATGAGCAGGAGAAATCCGATCGGAACCCACATTGTTTTCTTTTCCCTTATTAAAGGCAGTTTCCTTTTCAGGTAATCGGCAAGGTAAAGAACAAAGGTGAATTTGACCAATTCTGCCGGCTGGAAACTAAGCGGCCCGAGCCTTATCCATCTCAGGTCGCCGAAAAATTTCGGCAATGGAAGTATTGCGAGTGAAACCAGGAATATAGGCAGGCTGTGTTTCTCTATCTGCCTTGTGTCAAGCTTCATGATAAGGAGAATCCCTACAAGGCCGAGAAGAAGCCACAGGATATGTTTCTCGAAGTAAAATGCGGGATTGCCGCTCCTGGAAATACCGTAAACGGAGCTGGAACTCAGCAGGAAAAGAGTCCCCGTGGTAATGATTATGGCGCTAATTATCTGAAGCCTGTTGTAAAAGTTCAACCTCTTTTTTAAAAACATCGCCGCGCTCCTTGTAATTTTCAAACATATCAAAAGATGCGCATCCCGGGGAGAGTATCACCCAGTCTCCCTTTTCAGCCTTATCCGCACTTTTCCGGACCGCTTCTCCCATATCCCTGACATGGAAACAGGCCACACCCGAACC
>JAKPNC010000042.1 GCA_029548585.1 bacterium
TTGGAGAATCGATGTCCATAGGAAGGAATTTCCGGGAGGCCCTCCAGAAAGGCATAAGATCCCTTGAAATAGGCAGGCACGGGCTGGGCTCCGACGGGAAAGACAGGTGGAACGCCTTCCACGAGTTCACTGATGAGGAGAAGGAGCTTATCAGGGAAAAAGTATCAGTTGCCGACGACGACAGGATTTTCTACGTGAGATATGCCATGCTTGCAGGCTTTTCTGTCGATGAGATCTCCCGGCTGTCAAAAATCGATCCCTGGTTTCTGCACAATATAAAGGAAATCGTTGACATGGAAAAGAAAATGCTCGATTTTGCGGGGTCCGGAAAGCTTCCTGCCGATATTCTTGAAGGGGCGAAAAGATCGGGTTTTTCTGACCGCCAGATATCCATCCTGATCAATAAACCGGAGCAGGATGTCAGGAAAATGAGGAAGGAAAACGGGATTGTTAACGTATATAAGCTGGTTGACAGCACGGGCGGGGAATACGACTCCGAAAAGCCTTACTACTATTCGACTTACGAGAATCACGACGAGGGAAGATATTCCGGGAGGAAGAAGGTTGTCATACTGGGCGGAGGACCAAACAGGATCGGACAGGGAATAGAATTCGACTACTGTTGCGTTCACGCTTCGTTCGCCCTCAGGGAAGAAGGCTATGAAAGCATAATGGTCAACTGCAATCCGGAGACCGTGAGCACCGATTACGATACGTCGGACAGGCTTTACTTCGAGCCTGTTACGGTTGAAGACGTCATGAACATAATAGACAGGGAGAACCCTGACGGCGTCATACTCCAATTCGGCGGCCAGACACCGCTGAATCTTGCCATTCCCCTCCAGAAGGAGGGCGTAAAGATCCTCGGGACCAGCCCGGAGGCGATAGATATTGCCGAGGACCGGGAAAAGTTCAGGCAGCTGCTGGAGAGGCTTTCAATAAAACAGACTCTGAATGCTACGGCAACATCCTTCAGGGAGGCCGATGTCATAGCTGACCGGATAGGATATCCTGTTCTCGTGAGGCCTTCCTACGTGCTCGGCGGCAGGGCCATGGAGATTGTTTACGACAGGGATTCCCTTGAAACCTTTATGAAGAAAGCCGTTGATATTTCACCCGAAAGGCCGGTACTCATAGACAAGTTTCTCGAGGATGCAATAGAGGTTGATGTTGATGCCATATGCGACGGAAGCATGTGCGTTATCGGGGGTGTCATGGAACACATAGAGGAGGCCGGCGTTCATTCCGGCGACAGCGCCATGGTGCTTCCTCCCTACAGCCTCCCGCGAAAGGTCATATCCGAGATCGAAGAATCCACAAAGAAGATAGCCCTCGACCTGAATATCAGGGGCCTTATAAACATACAGTACGCTGTCAAGAACAGCGACGTATACATCCTGGAGGTTAATCCGAGAGCTTCAAGGACCGTCCCCTTTATATCCAAGGTCATAAACGTTCCCCTCGCAAAACTTGCAACCAGGATAATGACGGGGAAAACGCTCGCCCAGCTTGGTTTCACGCAATCCGTGAGGCCCGGCTTCTTCGCGGTCAAGGAATCCGTTTTTCCCTTCTCAAGATTCCAGGGCATAGATGCAACCCTTGGACCTGAAATGAGATCCACGGGCGAGGTGATAGGGATAGATAGCAATTTCGAGATGGCATACGCAAAGAGCCAGCTTGCCGCCGGCCAGAAACTGCCCGTAAGCGGCTCCATATTCATAAGCGTCAAAGACAAGGACAAACCTGCTTCTGCGTCCATTGCAAGGGGATTCAAAGAGATGGGTTTCGATATCTTCGCCAGCTCGGGAACCGGGAAGTACCTTGTCGGGAAGGGCCTTGATGTCAGGATAATACCGAAGGTGTACGAAGGAGAAAGGCCCAATATCGTTGATTACATGAAGAATAATAAGATATCCCTGATCATAAATACGCCATCCGGTAAGAAGACGAAGAAGGATATCACGTCTATCCGGAGCATAGCGGTGAACAGGAATATACCTCTCATAACCACGATACCCGGCGCCAGGGCGACCCTCGTGGCAATCAAAAAGATCAGGGAAGACGACATAAGCGTCAGAAGCATACAGGAATACCACGGCGACCTGAAGAATCGGAATGGTTCCGAATAGCCCGGGAAGCAGGTTTCCTGATTCTGGCTGCACATCCGGAAGGCGGTCACATTGACGGGAATTGTAAACTATGGAGCTGGAAACATATACAGCGTTCTTACAGCTGTAAGGAAGTGCGGCGAAGATGCTTTCATCGTTGAAAAGGCGGGCGATCTTTCTTCCGCTGACAGTATCATACTGCCCGGAGTCGGGGCTTTCGGGGACGGGATGAATGCCCTTTCCGGATCCGGTTTGAAGGAAGCGCTGGTTAAATCTGTCAGTGGCGGAAAGCCTTTCCTGGGCATCTGCCTGGGCATGCAGCTGCTTTTTTCTCACAGCGATGAGGGAGACTGCGATGGATTTGGCATCATAAACGGCATGGTGAGAAGGTTTTCGTTTCAGGCGGCCCTTTCCATTAAAGTTCCCCATATGGGATGGAACGTTGTAGAGGCGGCCGGGCCCGGAAGAGAGTTATTTGCCGGCATCCCTTCCAATTCGATGTTCTACTTCGCCCATTCCTTTTATGCCACGCCGGATGATCCGGGATCCATTGCAGGAAGAACCGTTTACGGCCATCCTTTTGCTTCCGTCGTAAAGATCAGGAACATTGCCGGGGTTCAGTTCCACCCGGAGAAGAGCGGAGACTGGGGCCTTCTTTTCATTAAAAACTTCCTGGAGGGAAAATGGTTAGCGTCAGAATAATACCTTGTCTCGATGTAAAGGACGGGCAGGTTGTAAAGGGGATTCACTTTGAGAACCTTGTCAGGGCAGGGGATCCCGTCGAACAGGCGGCTTTTTACAGCAAAGAGAAAGCCGACGAGCTCGTTTTCCTTGATATAAGCGCAACGATTGAGGGACGCAGGACCATGCTTGACGTTGTCAGGAAAGTTGCGGAGGTTGTATTCATTCCACTGACCGTGGGAGGCGGAATAACGAGCATTGACGATATAGAAAAACTCCTGAAGGCCGGAGCGGACAAGATCTCCATAAATACCGCCGCTGTGAGAAATCCGTCACTTATAGAGGAGGGGGCCAAAAGGTTTGGAAGCCAGTGTATTGTCGTTGCAATAGACGGCAAGAAGGTTTCTCCTTCCGGGTGGGAAGTGCATGTGGAAAGCGGCAAGACTCCCACAGGCCTGGATGTTGTGGAATGGGCCAGGAAAGTCGAGGATCTTGGCGCCGGAGAGCTCCTCCTGACGAGCATAGACATGGACGGAACCCAGAAGGGCTACGATATTGAAATGACAAGGAGAGTTTCGGAGAATGTCTCGATCCCGGTCATTGCATCAGGCGGCGCCGGAAGCCTCGAACACCTTTACAGGGTTATCAGCGATGGAAAGGCAAGCGCAATCCTGATAGCGTCCCTCCTTCATTTCAGGAAATATACTGTGGAAGAGATAAAGTTGTACCTGAAGCAGAAGGGGATCGGGGTCCGGCTTTGAACTTTTGACCTCTTTGAGGGATTCGTGCCATGGTCCCTGCGGCGTCAGTTTTTAAGGGCAATTCACCGTGCGGATTTATCAAAATCAGGCTTAGGAAAGGCGCTATTCTTCGTCTGCGCTCTTTTCCGCCTGCATGTCGTCACGCCCGCGGATGGGGATGACATTCTTCTTTTTAAAATGAAAATTCTGGTTCTAAACGACGGCATCAAGGGGAATTTCAACCAGTCGCTCGGTCTTGCCGGGGCCTTTCCGGGCAGTGACACGGAAGTGCTCGATGTTTCACTCCGGGGGCCAGGCTACCGTCTCTTTGGAAGGAAGGGAAAATCCCCCTTGAACTCAAAGGTGCTGGCATTGCTTTGCTGTGCAAGGGCATGGTCGCTTGCAGGGAGGTTCCTTTCGTTCTTTTGGGACGGCTATTCAAGGACGGAAGGCAAGAAGGCGGATCTTGTCATTTCTGCAGGCTCCGCTCTTGCCCCGGTAAACATGATCCTTGGAAAGAATAAAAGGGCAGGCAGGACCGTCAACATAATGGTGCCGTCAATGATGCCCCTGAGGTTCTTCGATTTTCTCATAGTTCCATACCATGATTACCTCAGGTTCCGCAGGAATAAACCCGGCAACCTCATTGTTACCCTCGGAGCGCCAAACACAATAAACATGGACATGCTCTCAAGGGCGGCCGGAGAAACAGGTATTTCAAAAGGTCACGCGACCGTAACGGGGGTTGTAATAGGCGGAGATGACCAGAATTACAGGATATCCGCATCCTACGTGCAGAGGATTTCAGACATCCTTTTTTCTGCCGATAACGGCAACAGGTATCTTTTCACGACATCAAGAAGGACTGATGCGGGCGCCGCAAGGTACCTGAGGCAGAGGCTTGCGGGAGAGCCTTCCGTCTTGTACGCGGAATTCCCCGGATATTCCAGGATCTCCCGCTACCCCGCCATTCTGGGGCTGTGCGACAGGATAATCGTCACAGAGGACAGCATTAACATGATATCGGAAGCTGCAAGCACGGGATTGCCCGTTATAATAATCGGGGTTGAACGGAAAAAGAAGAAAAGACTCGTTTTTGATTTAACTATTGAAAAATTCGTGGAAAAGGGTTATGCTCAATACATTCCACTGGAAAAGATCGATCTGTTGCCTCTCGTGATTCACGACACCAGGCGAGGTGTCGGAAAAGGACTAAGAGAGTCAGAAAAATGTGCCCGGCAAATATTAGAGAACTTGAACTGAAAAGAATACTTGTTGTAGGATTCAGAAGCCTTTCCGGGAATCTCCTTCTAACCCCGTCCATAAGGAAGATAAAAGAGGCTTTTCCCGGTGCTTCCCTTGATATTATAGCCGGCCGTGATTCTTCAGACCTTTTCATGGGCAATCCACTCTTTTCATGCCACATACCGTTTGACAACTGGAGAGGTATACCCGGCCTCGTGAAAAGAGCGCGTGTCAAAAGGTACGACCTTATCGTATCTTTCTCCAGCCATTACCTGCCCTTTTTGCTCAGGGGCAAATACAAGCTCTCCTTCTTCTGGCGCGACCTCTTTTCTGAGAAGGTTTTTACCCATGAAAGCGAAAGGCTTCTTGCCTTCATCGAGCCTTTTTTCGGAAGAGAAGAGAGAAAGGGCGGTTTCTTTTCCCATGTCACCAGGCAGAGCAGGGAATGCGTGGATGATCTTCTCAGGGCTTCAGGAATAAGGAATTCGGATACCCTGGTAGTGGTTAATCCGGGATTCACCCCTTCCAGCAGGAGGTTCAGTCCGGGGTTTTATACGGTGATTGCCAGCGACCTTGCAAGGG
>JAKPNC010000065.1 GCA_029548585.1 bacterium
GCAGGATAAAGAAGCAGGATTATCTGCTGGACGGCAAGACGCCTCTCAAAGAGGGGGAACCGGTTTCTTGCAGGTGGCTTGATATCGTGGAGGATTACGACATTATAGATCCCTCATCCCTGCTTGAAGATTTTATCAGCCATCCGGGAGAGAATCGAAGCTTCGTTTCAGAACATCTTGAAGCAGTCTTGAACAACGTATACACATACAGGTTCTTTCCGGGGGGCGCCAACGTTGTTTACAACAGGATAAAGGCGTTGAAATCGTTCAACATGGAACAATACCTTGGAGTAATGACTGCCCAGCTCGCAAAAAAGGATTACCAGGCACACCAGTATTACATACCCAAGACGGTCCCTTTCGAGTTGAACGGCGTAAAGTATGATTTCAGATCCATGCAGGATTTCCACCCGTCCCTTCCGGAACCTGTATATTTTTCCGGGAAGTATAAAAACCTTTCAGATCCCCTCAATCCTCCGGACAGGTTTATACAGTTTTTAGGCAAAAAAGATGGAGACAAAATTACCAGGGATGTCGGCTTTGCCCTCGGTTATTCCCTTATACACGGGATCAGCGTTCCCAGCGAGAGAGTAAAGAATACGGAAAATTTTATATGGATATACAAAACAAACAAGACCTACCCGGCCTCCGCTGACAAGAAGATGGGAATCTTTCCGGCAGGCAATGAGATCTATTTCGTAGGATATAGGCAGTATTTCGATCCGGGAGCGGCCGGAAATGCCACCTGCCTGTACTGGAATACCCAGGAGAAAGATATCATTATTTATGCCGACTATCACACTTCGGTTGAAAAGGACAGGCTGAAGCTTTCTCCCGAACTTGAGGGCAGGAGGTTTGATATCATTGAAAAAACACCTTCACTTACACTTCATTCGGAGACGCGTATTCCGGCAGAAGGATTGGAAGTTTCCGTCCGGGACGGCTACGGCTACATGGTACTGCGGGTTTCCGGGGAAGTCCATGAGTAATCTTCGACATGGTGAATGGATATTATTTCACCATGGCTTCTTCCAGACATGATGTATCCGGATACTGCCCATTTCCATCTTTTCTTTACAGTTATAGGTTATCTTGTTACAAGCCGCCCATCTTATGGCATTTTTCTATAACCCATATGACCCTTCTCGCGCTTTCGGGAGTGACGTAAAGAGGGGCGCCTTTTGCCAGGGTATTGTAAAGCTTGTCATAAAATGTTACCGAATAGGATTGTGTGTTTGCGGGAACTTTCCAGTATTCTTCTTTCCACTTTATCTCTTCGTTTCCGTACGCTCTCTTTTCGGATATAGCCTTTTTAGGGAGCGTTCTCTTTGGAAGGGATTTGGGATCGAAATGTTTCCACCATATCTCGTTCCAGCTTGCCTTCAGCGCGCCCTTTGTCCCCATTACCAGGTATTTTTCTTCCTGTGCGTATCCAGCGGCGGATGTGACCTCTATGTCGAGCAAAGGAGACTTCTTGCCCTTGACGATTATCTTTACATGGTCGTCGGCGTCACCGCATGTGAGGGTCTTCTCCAGCTGGCAGAAGACCTGGTAAGTGTCTTTTTCGGGAAGAAGCTGCATACCGTGGTCTATGGTGTGAGGGCATGTGTTATTCAGGGATCCGCCCCTGTATTTCCTCAGTGTCTGCCAGTCCCATCTCCTGCCGAAACTGTGCCATGTGATCTTTATTTCCACTATTCTTCCAAGCACTCCTGTATCCATGATCTCTTTGATCTTCATGAATAAGGGATCGAGCCTTCTGTTCTGGAAAGGAGCAAAGATCATTTTATTTTTTTTCGCCGCCTTTATCATCATGTCCACGTCGGAAACCTTGTTTGAAAGGGGCTTTTCGCAGACCACGTTCTTTCCCGCTCCAAGAGCCGCAAGAGTGTGTTTTACGTGCAGGTAAGAGGGGGTGGCTATTGAAACAAGCTCTGTTTCCCCGTCCCTGAGGAACTTGTTGAAATCCTTGTAAACCCTGCACTTGAGTGTTGCCTCGGCCTCTGCCCTTCTTTCGTCATCCGGTTCGCAAAGGGCAACTATCTGATATTTTTCGGGCAGGCTCAAAAGACTGTTGCAGTGATGTCCTCTTCCGCTTCTCCCGTACCCGGCGACGCCGGCCTTTATTTTCCTCATTTGGGTCTCTCCTTTTTAAAAAAGCTTCCATGCTTTCAGGTTGATTTTCAGTTGGGAAAAATGTCAGCATAACAGGTTATTTTCCCATCCGTTTTAACGATGCAATATTATATTATGGAAAAGAAAATTATAAAAATATTTTTTATGATCCGCGTCGTCGAAAGAGCAGTAATGAATAAATCATATTTATAGAACCCCCTGCCCTTCTTTCGCCCTCTGCTGCAAGAAGATTGTCTGCCAATTTGGCGAAAAGAGAGAGAAGAAGGAAAATAAGTAAAAGCAGGTTGCCATCAAACGGGCGAAAGAACGCTATTCTCCATGTCTCAGGGCGCTGGTTAAGGCACGGGATATTTACAAACCTCCTATCCTGTGGCAATCCTCTATCACCTGTATGACCCTTCTCACGCTCTCCGGAGTGATATAAAGGGGGGCGCCTTTTGTAAGGGTTTCGTAAAGGCGTTCGTAAAAGATCACAGAGAAGAACGTGGCATTTTCAGGCACACCCCAGTGTTCTTCTTTCCAGTCGATGGGTTCGGTATCGTATTTTCGTTCTGTAGTCATGGGTTTTTTGGGGAGAACCCTCGCGGGCAGTTTGTCGGGATCGCAGTATTTCCACCATATTTCCCTGTTGGTTCCCTTCAGCCCGCCTTTGGTTCCCATGATCATGATTTTTTCAGCCTGCTCGTATGCGGAGGAAGACGTTACTTCGATATCAAGAAGCGGAGAATTTTTGCCTTTCATTACTATCTTCACATGATCGTCCGAATCCCCGCATGTGAGGGTATTTTCCAACTGGCAGAATATCGTGTATGTGTCTTTTGAAGGAAGGAACTGGAGCCCCCAGTCTATGTAGTGGGGGCATGTGTCGTTCAATGTTCCTCCCTTGTATTTTTTAAATATCTGCCAGTCCCATCTCCTGTTGAAATCCTGGGAAGTAATCTTTACTTCGACAATTTTGCCAAGTATCCCGGAGTCCGTCACTTCCTTGATTTTAGTGAAAAGCGGATCGAGCCGCCTGTTCTGGAAAGGAGCAAAGATTTTCTTATTCTTTTTTGCCGCTTTTATCATCATGTCAACGTCGGCAACCCTGTCTGAAAGGGGCTTTTCGCAGACCACGTGTTTTCCTGCTTCAAGCGCGGCTATGGTATGCTCAGGATGCAGGAAAGAAGGGGTTGCTATGGAGACAATTTCCATATCGCTGTCTCCGGCAAACCTGCCGAAGTCGCTGTAAACCCGGCATTTGAGGTTTTCAGCCGCTTCTTTCCTCCTCTTTTCGTCTGTTTCACAAACGGCCACTATTTCGTATCTGTCGCCAAGGCTCAAAAGGCTTTTGCTGTGATGGTAAAATCCGCTTCTGCCGTATCCCGCCACTCCTGCCTTTATCTTCTTCATCCTTTTTTCTCCTTTATCCCAACTCTTCCCATACGCTATCACGGTGAGGAGTTATGATTTATCTCTTTTGAAGTCTTTACCCTGGACTTGTCCGCCGGGGAACACTTCCTTGTTAATCTTTCAAGGGGAAGGATTATTGACTACACATTTTCTTGTCAATTAACTATGAACTGTAAACTACTAACTTGCCCTGAAGGCGGCATCTCACGGTATAAACTATCATTTTTTTTGTACAGTTTTTATTCTGCTTATTATATTACGCTTGAAAAACGTTTTCAAAATATTTCAAAAAATTCTGGTTGCTGCCGTTCCTGCTATCAAAGCGCCTATCAGGGAACCTATTACTGGCACAATAATACCCCCTGCAAAAGCGCCGGCTATACTTCCTGCAAGAACTGCCCATGCGCTTGACTTTGAAGCGCCTGATTTCCTGGCTCCAAGC
>JAKPNC010000092.1 GCA_029548585.1 bacterium
CGGACGGGCATGTCCTCTCCCCCGGAGGAGAGGAAGAAGAAATTAGGAAGATCTTCTCCCTTCGTCAGGATTTTCTTGGCGGCAGGTGCACGCTTTTCTTTGAGACGTCTTCAACCGCTTCCATGATGCCTTCCGCGTATGTGGGATGGCAGAAGAGCACCTTCTCAATGTCTTCTGTCTTCATTCCCCTGCTTATGGCGAGGGCAGAGAAGGAAACGAGTTCGGTTGAGCCTGTGCCGATCATGTGTATCCCGAGTATTTCGCCGGAATCCTGCCTCGCAACAACCTTTACCATCCCGTCTGCCTTCTTCTGGGAAGAAGCTTTTCCGAGGGCGGCATGGGGGAATCTTCCCACTTTTACCTGGATGCCCCGGGACATGGCTTCCTTCTCGGTCATTCCGCAGAAACTCATCTCGGGATCGGTGAATACAGCCGATGGAATGTTTGAATAGTCCATGGAAACATTCCTGCCCGCGATGTTGAGGGCCGCCGTTTCTCCTTCCCTTGTTGCCACGTATGCGTACTGGAACTTTCCGTTGACATCCCCGACGGCGTAAATGTTTTCCGCTCCGGCCTTCATGAACGGGTCGGTAGAAACGGCTCCTTTCTCGAGAGGCAGGCTTATGCTTCCCGTATCGGGTATGTTCGCCTTTCTTCCCACGGTCACGAGGATCTTCTCCTGCTGTATCTCGTCTATGCTCTCTATCCTTCTGCCCGTCAGGATCGATATGCCCCTTTTTTCAAGGTATTTCCTGAGAAGTCCAGTGATCTCCTCCTCTCCGCCCGGGATAAGATTTTCCTGCATCTCGTAGACCGTTACCTTGACGCCGAACCTGTTAAGTATCGACGCGAACTCGCACCCGATCACGCCGCCTCCCACCACCGCTATGCTTTCCGGGAGCTTTTCCATTTTCCATAGATCGTCGCTTGTCAGGGTCCTGTCACTTGTTCTGCATATCTCGGGGGTGCATGGAGTCGCCCCGGTTGCTATGACAATGTTCTTCGCGGCAATCTCCCTTTCCCCTGCCTGGACGCAATTATTATCCCTTATCCGGGCTTCTCCCCTGATAACCTCTATGCCGTTCTGCTTGAGAAGGAAATTCACCCCGTTCCGGAGCCTGATGACCACGTCCGTTTTTATCTCGTTGAGAATCTTCTCCCAGTTGTAACTCACGTTCTTTTCTATCGACCTGAATCCAGGCTTTTCCAGCTCCGCTGATACAGAGAAGAGCGCTTTCGTGGGGATGCATCCCCTGTTAAGACAGACGCCGCCGATTTCACACGATTCGACCAGGGCAACCTTAAGCCCGTATTGTGCACACCTGATTGCGCAGGGATATCCTCCCGGCCCGCCTCCAATGACTATGACATCGTACATTTCCATTCCCTCCGAATAAATTACTTACTTTTACCTTCATCCTTTTCCGATGAGTCCTGCCTGATGATTATTTCCGCGGCCTCTTCAAGCCCTGATGCCACGAAATCCGGCCTTGCTTTCCATCCGAGAGTTTCTTCCGCCGTACGGGTTTTCCCGGAAAGGACAAGGATGGTTTTCGTCCCGGCCGCCTTTCCCGCTTCAATGTCTATATCTGTATCCCCCACGAAGAAGGTTTCCCCGAATATTATCCCTCCCAGCTCTCTCTTTGCCCTTTGCAGAAGTCCCGGACGCGGCTTGCGGCATTCGCAATTTTCTTCGGGGGCGTGTATGCAGTAATATACGGCGGCAAACACGGTTCCGGCTTTTTCTGCCTCTCGTTCCATCTTCAGGGTAATATCGTTGAGGTTTTCCATGGAAAAGATTCCCTTGCTCACCCCGGCCTGGTTGGATATGACCACTATCCTGTACCCGTGGGAAAAAAGCATTCCCAGTCCCCTGAGGGCGCCCGGCAGAAACCTGAACTCATTCCAGGTTTTGACGTAATCGTTGGGGGTGAATTGAGAAATAACGCCGTCCCTGTCAAGGAATATCGTTTTCATTTTTAACCATGTCAGCTTTTTACTCCGGCAGGAGCAGGCAAGGAAACCGCATCCCCCGCCTCTTATCAGGGGGGGAAAGAGAAGCCGTGGTCTAAAGAAAAAAGCCCGTACCGTATTACATTTTCCTGAAAAAGGGAAGAGTCTCCTCCATGCCTGTCATGAGGTTCATATTATGCACAGCCTGTCCGGCCGCTCCCTTCACAAGGTTGTCTATAGCGGATATCACCACTGCCAGCCTTTCATTGACCAGCTTGATTCCTATGTCGCAGAAGTTTGTGTTAAGTACGTTTTTTACCGCCGGAGACGTCCCGTAGTCCATTATTCTCACGAAGGGTTCGTCCCTGTAAAAATCCTCGTAAAGCGCCTGGAGAATGCCGGCTTCGGCCGGCTCCCTTAGCCTGGCGTAACATGTTGAAAGTATCCCCTGGTTGAAAGGAACGAGGTGCGGCACGAATGTCAGAGAGCAATTCTTTCCCGATGCGCGTGAAAGTACCTCTTCCACTTCGGGCGCGTGCCTGTGTTCGCCTATCTTGTATGCCTTCATGTTCTCGTTGCACTCGGCGAAGATATTCTCCAGCTTGAGGCTCCTGCCGGCGCCTGTAACCCCGCTCTTTGAGTCGGCGATCACGGATTCTTCCATGAGCCCCCCCGATGCAAGGGGAAGCATTGCAAGGATTACCGATGTGGGATAGCATCCCGGGTTGGCGACGGTTGAAGACTCGGATATGGCTTTCCTGTTCATCTCGGGCAGGCCGTAAACGAACCTGTCCAGGTATTGGGGACAGGCATGCTTCTGGTACCACTTTTCATACGTGGAAAGATTGCTGAACCTGAAGTCTGCGCTGAGGTCCACGACCTTCTTGCCTAAATCCAGGATTTCAGGCATGAGTTTCATTGATACGGAGTGGGGCAGGGCGAGGAAAAGGATATCGCAGCCTTCCCCTATCTTTTTCCAGTCGTACTTGTTCTCACACCTCAGGCTGATAAGGTTCTTTGCCCTGGGCATGATATCAGATATCTCGGGTGTCCCCCTTTCGGGCGATACGAATCCCTGTGTGATGGCCACCCTGGGATGAGACAGGAGAATCTCTACGAGTTTCTGGCCGGCGTACCCGGAGATCCCGAAAATGCCCGCTCTTAACATCTTTCCCTCCCGGGTTCAATCCTGCCGGTGCGGGCTCAAAAGGCAGACGATGCCCGCACGGCCTGGTATAAGGTATTTAAGAAGAATTGAAACAGAAGCCGGCAATCCATTACTCCCGGCATGTCAGAGTGCACGGTATATCGTCCCTTACCTCTTTGTCCACTGGAACCTCTTTCTTGCCCCTTTCTGCCCGTACTTTTTCCTCTCTTTCATCCTTGAGTTTCTTGTCAGCAGTCCGTACTCCCTGAGCTTGCCGATGAGGGACTGGTCGTACTTGGCGAGGGCCCTTGCTATCCCGAGCTTCACGGCGTCAGCCTGGCCTGTTATCCCTCCGCCCTGGACCTTTATCTCCACATCGAATTTTTCTTTCAGCCCGGTCAGCGTGAGAGACTGTATAGCAGCTTCCTGCTGGTAGGAAACGGGGAAGAACTGGTCAAGCTCTTTCTTGTTTATGGATATCTTTCCTTTTCCTTCCTTCAGCTTGACTATTGCCGTGCTTGTTTTCCTTCTCCCGATTCCTATAAGTTGCTGGACCTGTTGCGTATTCTGCTCCATAATGATTTTCCTCCGTTATTTTTAATGGAATAACCTTTTTACTCGTTTCTGCTCATGCCCTACCGCAACCTGAACTCTTTCCGGGAGCATGCGGCCTCTTTCCCCGGGCTTGCCGGGCTTTGGGCGCCGGGGCAGATTCCTGCCTGGGGTAAATAAAAAAACGTTGCTTCCGCTTATATCCTTTCCTGACGCTGGAAGTCTCCGCAGGGGCATGTCCGTTTTTCCAATCACCGTACCATAAGCCCTGGCTGCGGCCCAGAAATCGCAGAAAACGTAATGAAAGGTATTCACCGGATTATATATTCTAAACTATTTTTGAAAGGCTGTCAAACCTCTCCCTGAGATCAGGATAGAGTTTCCTGTATATGCCGTAATAATCCATGTAAAGAGACGCTTTTTCGCTTTCAGGCGTAAAAACCTCTTCTTCCCTTACCAGCATCCTGCATGCCGGGACAATATTCTCAAAAACCCCTGAACCTGTTCCGGCCAGGATCGCCGCCCCGTATGCGGGACCTTCTTCAACTGAAAGCCTTGCAATATTGCAGTTGAAGATGTTTGAGATCATGCGGCACCATTCATCGCTTCTTGCCCCTCCACCGGAGATCCTCACGGTTTCACAGGCCGACATGCCGGTTTCTTTCATGATGACGAAAATATCCTTTAGCCCGAAGGCGATGCCTTCCATTACCGCCCTTGCGAGGTGGCCCCTGCCGTGCTTGAGAGAAAGCCCGAAAAAGACTCCCCTCGCTGCCGGATCAGGATAGGGGCATCTCTCTCCGGAAAGGTATGGCAGGAATATCAATCCCTCGCTTCCCTCCGGCACTTCTTCCGACATGGAGGCCATATCCCCGTAGGGTATGCCCAGGACCTTGTCCCGGAGCCACCTGAAGGAGCCTCCGGCCGAAAGCATTACTCCCATGAGGTGCCATTTTCCGGCAACGGCATGGCAGAATGTGTGAAGCCGTCTTCCTCTGTCAGTAAAAAGCGTGTCGGAGTGTCCGAAGAGGACGCCGCTTGTTCCGAGAGAGAGGGAAAGCAGTCCTTTTTCGACGATTCCGCTTCCTATCCCGCCGGCTGCCTGGTCGCCTGCGCCTGCCACGACAGGCGTCCCTGCAGGGAGCCCCGTTTCCTCCCCTGCCTTTTTTGAAATCTTTCCCGTTATCTCCCCGGATTCATAACATTCCGGCAGAAACCCGGCGGGGATCCCCGTTTTTTCAAGGATTTCGGCGGACCATTTCCTTTTTCCCACATCAAGCATGGAGGTTCCCGACGCATCCGATACGTCAGTGGCATAGTCTCCGGTCAGCATGAACCTTATGTAATCTTTAGGCAGGAGTACCTTTCTTATTCTGGAATAGAGTTCAGGCGAGTTATTCCTCAACCAGAGTATTTTGGGGGCCTGGAATCCTGTGAGTACGGGATTGGCGGTGATTTCGAATATCCTTTCTGCACCGACCATACCGGTGATTTCGGCGCATTCTTTTCCCGTCCTCTGGTCGCACCAGAGGATTGCCGGGCATATGGAAGCGCCCGTTTTATCGAGGAAAACAGCCCCGTGCATCTGCCCGGTCAGCCCTACGCAAAGAATGCTTCCCGGATTGATGCCGGCCTTGCGGATGGTTTCTCCGGTTGACTTTTTAACGGCCTCCCACCATCCTGACGGCTCCTGCTCTGCCCATCCCGGCCGGGGAGTCAGAAGGGGATATCCGCATTCGGATTTTCCCGCGACCCTGCCGGCGTCGTCAATAAGAACCGCCCTGGCCCCTGTTGTGCCCAGGTCTATCCCCATCAGGTAACGAGATTTGCCTTTTCCCAAGTCTTACTCCGCTTTTACCTTTGGCGGATATGCAAAATTCAGGTACCTTTCAGATACCCTGCCTTCCTCTGCCGATCCCCCGTGTATGTAAATCCTGTATTCAATGTCGAGTTCTCCGTATGCAGGAAGGATATATGTGCCGGACCTCTTCTTGTTTCCCGTGAAATCAGCCACGCCAAAAAAATTGGCGGTGAAAAGTCCGTAACTTCTTATGTGCCACCACGTGGGGTACCTTAAGTTTGACGGCTGGTCGAAAACGGCTATGCCGCATTTCACCCCGTCGACCTGGCCGGAATAGTCGCACCAGCCCGCTCTCTGTCCCCAGCATTCGTCTTCACCCCTGCCGCCGTTGGAGTTTGCCATGAGGCCTCCCTTTCTCTCTTCCATGGAAGGGGTCACCCTTATACTCAGGAGTCCTGATTCCTTGGTATCCCTGAATACGGCCTCTCCTTCGGTTGCCCTCAGTATGATCCTGTGGTCTATTATCCTGGAATCTTCGGGAAGGTCATAGACAGTAATGATTCTCTCTTCCTCCATGAGCTTTATGGGGTGCCTTACATCTCCCCTCTCTATGAATCTTACCCAGTCGTTGAGGGTATGTATCCTGGCAAAGACCGGTCCTGATGTCATCTCACGGAAATCCTTGTGAATTGTATATCCGTGTCCTTCCTCCTCCGACCAGTTGTTTATGCCGTTGATGTCCCCGTGGGATACCCAGATGCCCCTGTGGTGCCTGTGGTCAACCTTCTCGGGATTGCCTGGAAGGGGAGGGGTCCTCAGAATCGACTTGTTCCCTGGACCGAAAACCGGGAATATAAAAGGCCTCACTATATTTTCAGTGGAGTAGTTGTACGTGGCAAAAAGCTTTCCCCTCACGGATATGTCGACCGATCCCTTGCCCGTGTCGGAAAGGCTTACCGAACCGGGAGCGTCATAAGTTTTTTTTGCGGAGAACTTCAATTCTGATCCCGGTTCGATGTCCCCGGGCATGAATACCAGGCGGTTTTTTCCGTCCCGCCCCTTTTCCACCTGTCCGTAGCAGGTCTTCTTTCCGTTCTCCAGCAGGTAATTTCCTTCACCGTCCCATTCCGTCCTGAGGGGAGTCATGGAAAAAGACCGGTTCTTCCCGTTATTTACGGTTACGCTTTTCATTTGCCTTCTCCTTGTTGTCTTTTACAGTCCCGCCTGCCTGTGGCACTCTTCCGTGAGCCAGACCACCCTCCTTGCACTTTCGGGGGTCACGTAGAGGGGAGCGCCCTTTGTCAGGGTTTTGTAAAGGCTGTCGTAGAAAGCCACCGAAAAATGCATCGCGTTATCGGGAACTTTCCAGTATTCTTCTGTCCACTTTATCTCTTCGTTACCGTATGCCCTCTTTTCGGATATAGCCTTCTTCGGGAGGGTCCTCTTTGGAAGGGATCTGGGATCGAAATGCTTCCACCATATCTCGTTCCAGTTTGCCTTCAGCGCACCCTTGGTGCCCATCATCAGGTACTTTTCTTCCTGTCCGTATCCGGCGGCGGAAGTGACCTCTATGTCGAGCAGGGGAGATTTTTTGCCCTTGACGATTATCTTTACGTGATCGTCGGCGTCACCGCATGTGAGGGTTTTTTCCAGTTGGCAGAAGACCTTGTAATTGTCTTTCTCAGGCAAAAACTGCATGCCGTGATCTATGGCGTGGGGGCACGTGTTATTCAGGGTTCCGCCCTTGTACTTTCTCAGCGACTGCCAGTCCCATCTCCTGCCGAAACTGTGCCAAGTGATCTTTATCTCCACTATCCTGCCGAGAACGCCGGAATCCATGATCTCCTTCATTTTGAGGAAAAGCGGGTCGTGCCTCTTGTTCTGGAAGGGGGCAAAGATCTTCTTATTCTTCCTGGCTGCCTTTATCATCATGTCCACGTCTGACACCTTGTCTGAAAGGGGTTTTTCGCAGACCACGTTCTTCCCGGCTTCGAGGGCCGCTATCGCGCACTTCACGTGCAGGTAGGAAGGAGTCGCCACGGTTACCAGTTCTGTTTCCCCGTCCTTGAGGAACTTGTTGAAATCCTTGTAAACCCTGCACTTGAGGTTTTTTTCGGCCTCTGCCCTTCTCTCGTCGTCAGGCTCGCAAAGAGCCACTATATCGTATTTTTCAGGAAGCATGCCCATACTGTGGCAATGAATATGCATTCCGCTTCTACCGTATCCCGCAACGCCCGCTTTTACCTTTCTCATCTTATTCTCTCCTTTTTCTTTCTCTTTTGCCAACGTTCTTTACCATGCAAATTTCTTCAGGTAATCAATGTTCTCCCTGGCGATATTTTCGGCTCCCGGGGAAAAATCGAAGACTTCCAGAGAGAGCCATCCTGCATACCCGGTTTTCTTCAGGGCTTCCATTATGGGTGCGTAATCCACCTCGCCGGATCCAGGGTGCTTCCTGTTTGGGTCGTTCACGTGGAAGTGCCTTGTGTATCCTGAAGACGATGCGATGATTTCGGGTATGCTTCTTTCTTCCGAGCACATGGCCTTCACATCAAGGTGGAGCTTGAGATTCGGGTGGGCAAGCTCCCTTATGAAACTGATGGCCTGGCCGGCGGTATTTATGAAATTCGTTTCCCTGATAGTGAGGGGTTCAAGGCAGATGTCTATATTCCTGTCCCTGCATATTTCAAGGGCAGGCAGTAAGGCTTCCTTTAAGTATCCACGGACTTCGTTTTCAGTCTGGCCTTCGCCGATGCTTCTCTGTTTCGGAGAACCCAGTACCATGAGCTCGCCCCCTATGTCGGATGTGAACTCAGCCAGCCTGCACATGTAATCGGCCGTTCTTTTCCTGACGCTCTTATCCGGGCTTGATATGGATAATCCTTCCGGCTTTGCAAGGAGCCAGTGCGTTCCTATAACCGATACCCCGTTTTTTTCGGCGGCTTCCCTTATTTCCCGCCTCCTGGCGGGGGTGACATTCTCCACGGAAAGGTCAATGGTGAAAGGAGCTATCTCGAGGCCCGTGTACCCGAGCGGCTTCACAAAGGATAAGATCCTTTCAATGTCCCATCCCTTGAACATCTCGTTGCAGATTCCGAATTTCATTATTTTGGGCCCTCCTTCATTCTTTCTATGGCAGGTGTGTCGTCGTCTATGACGGCAGGCGTCTCAGGGAAAAGCGGTTTTTCTCCCTGCCTGGGCTTTGTAATCCTTACCGGTTCAGGTTCATGCTGTTTCATCTTGCCGCCTATTCCCGTGGCCAGAAGCGTTATATTCACCTCGTCCTCGAGAGTTTCGTCTATCGCCACGCCCAGCACTTTTGAAGGAGAGGCTATTCGGCTTTGTATAAGCTCCATTGCATCCCCTACCTCTTTCAGTGTCAGGTTGCTGCTTCCCGTTATGCTTATGAGGATATTCTTGGCCTCCATTATGTCGCTCTTTTCTATCAGGGGATCGTCTATGGTGTTGTTTGCAGCCTTTGTCATTCTGCCGCTCCCCTTTCCGGAGCCCAGTCCCACGATGCCCTTGCCGGCATTTGCCACTATGGAGCATATGTCTGCAAAGTCTATGTCGAGGATCTTAGGCTTGTATATGAGGTCTGACAGGGAAGCAACCGTTCTCGATATGATCTCGTCCACCTTTCCGAATGCATCGGTAAACATTACCTTTTCGTCTACGGAATCGTAGAGCCTCTGGTTGGGAATGTGTATGAGAGTGTCTATATGCTCTTCGAGGATGTCGAGTCCTGCGGCCGCCTGTTTAATTCTCTTCTCTCCCTCGAAATCGAAAGGCGTAGTAACAAGGGATATTACTATCGCTCCCTGTTCCCTGGCGATCTTTGCGATTACCGGAGCGCTTCCGGTTCCCGTGCCCCCTCCCAGTCCCGCGAGAAGGAAGACGAAGTCCGAATTCTTCAGGACATCCTTTATCTTCTCCTGGTCTTCGTTTGCCGCGAACTTCCCCTTTTCAGGGTCTCTTCCGGTCCCGCGCCCGTGGGTCGTCTTTTCTCCTATCTGCCTTTTGATGTCGGCCTTTGAGTACTTGAGGGCATTTGCGTCGGTGTTGAAAACCACGGTCGTAATTCCCTGGATCCTGTCCGAGATCCGTTTAACTATGTTGCTTCCGGCATTTCCCACCCCGACAACCTTTATATTTATGAAACTTCCCTCGTCACCGGTCTCTATTAACTTTGCCATTTATATTTCTCCTAAAAATTCCTTTTTATTTTTCCCCACAGATCCTCGATCTTCTTGCCGATACCCTGCTTCGTTTTTTTCCTCTCATTCCTGGATGCCAGGAGCACAGTTCCTATGGCAGAAGTGAATTCGGGAAACTGGTATGCCTTGTCAAGGTTGAGCAGACCCCTGGGAAGTCCCGTCCTGACAGGGATGTTGAAGATGGATTGGACAAGCTCGTTTATTCCGTTCTGCCTGGCCTGCCCGCCGGAAAGGATTATGGCGTACGTCCTGCCCTGAAGGATGGAGGCTTTTTCAACCGATTTCTTGATGTAGTCTCCGAAGATCTGGAAGATCCTTGCATATACTATCTGGGAAAGCCTCTCGGAGGTCACGGTGCTGGAAATCTTTCCTGAAAGATCAAAAACATCTATGTTTTCCGGGGCAGATTGCTGCTTTTCCTGTATCATGATGTTGTAGTCTGCCCGGGCATGCTTCTTCTTCATCTCCTCGGCGTAATTCACGGGCGTGTGGAGAACCTTGGATATGTCCGTGTCTACGCTTTCTCCTCCAAGCTTTATGGAATCTGTCATGACCATGGATCCGTTGCCGTAAAGAAGCATGTCGGTCGTACCCTTGCCCATGTCCACGAGCAGGCATCCGAGCTTCTTTTCCTCTTCGGAAAGGGTCGCTTCTGCCACTGCCCAGGAATGGGGGTATATCCCTTCAACCTGGGCTCCCGCCTTCTTCACGCAGTTCTTTATGTCGAGAACCGGGTTGACTTCACAGGTTATCACGTGGACGTTCATCTGAAGGACGTTTCCGTGCATTCCCACAGGGCTCTTGCTGGTGGTGTTCACCTTGTCTATGATATAATTCTGGGGTATGGTGTACAACACATGCCTGTCCGTCCCGTGGGCTGCCAGTATGGAACCCTGCACGTCCTTTTTCAGTGTATTTATGTCGCTTTCGCTTATCTCCCTTCCCTTGGGTTCGATCTCGATGCTCCTGGGGTAAAGTACCCCGTTGAGATGGCCTCCGCCTATGCCGATATTGATATTTATTATCGGTTCCCCGGCCTGGTTCTTGAGGGCTTTCAGGACATCGTACAAACAGTTGCTTACCTCTTCGATGTCGGCAACCCGGCCTTTCTTCACAATGTCATCGGAAAAATTCATGAGGTGGGTCGCTATAACTTCCAGTCCGGTCTCTTTCAAAAGGCACGAAATGCCGAATATCTTGCTTGTTCCTATATCAATCGCTGTTATTATCTCTTCGTTTATCATGGTTGACGATTCTCTTCCGTGTTGTTCCCGTGCCTGACGACGGGATTTTCGAACCTGGTGTCAATGTAATCCCACTGATGGCCGTTTTTGCTGAATTCCTCGAGCAGGAGCTTCAGCTTCGCGAATTTATCGGGAAGTCCATCCATACCGGTTACGATCCTGCCCCTGCCGGTATAAATCACCACCTCGTTTTTGTTCCTGAAGGAGACAGCCTCAAGTTTTATATGTTTCTGGAGATTGT
Organism: bacterium; assembly: GCA_029548585.1. Lineage (GTDB taxonomy): Bacteria > Ratteibacteria > UBA8468 > B48-G9 > JAFGKM01 > JALNXB01. The sequence goes on from JAKPNC010000092.1 coordinate 11,156, forward strand.
TGTCGTTGTAGCTTTTTTCTATTTCTTCAAGGGCCCTGAGCTTCCACATCTCTTCCCCGGCCGCTCCGTTATTTTCAATTGAAAGGTCGAGGAGCCTTGTAAAAGGCACAAAGCCATCCTTAATAGGATATACAACCCTCCCGTTTCTGTCAACAAAAAAATAAGCGCCGTTTTTTTCTGCCTCGATCCACGCCTTGCGCAGCAATACCCTTATCTCCAGGGTGTCGGGGTATGACTTCAGGACAGAGCAATCTTCGATCTCCTGGATAAGAAGGATGCTTTCCCTCAGATCATCCTTGTCGAGCAGGAAGAGGTTCTGCCCCATCTGAAGTTCAACAAGACCAGTCACGAGAGGCCTGGCGCTCTCCGGGATGATCCTGACGTTTTTAAGCGCCATCTTTCTCCTGATGAACCTTTCCCCTCCCTGTCTTGCCGCTATTGCCGAGTAAAGAATGATGACTGCCAGCACACCGATCAGAACGGATTTCGCCTTCCTTTTTCTCCTTTCTGCCGCCTGAGCCCTGACTTCCCTTATCCTTTCTTCTGTCTTCTCTTTCCGCATTTTTCCACCGCCATGAGAACGAGCTTTTCGCAGAGTTCTTCGAAGGAGATGCCTTTTGCCCTTGCCGCATCAGGAAGAAGGCTTGTTTTAGTCAGGCCCGGGATCGTGTTGACATCGAGGATGTAGGGAGTCTTTTCCGTGAAGATTATCTCCATTCTCGCGCATCCCGTGCAACCCATAGCCCTGTAGGTCTTAAGTGCGGTATCCTCTATTGTGGCAAGGTCCTTTTCGCCAAGCCTTGCAGGTATTATATGCCTGCTTCCGCCAACGGTGTATTTTGCCTTGTAGTCGTAAAATCCCGTGGGAGTCTCTATCTCTATTGCAGGAAGCGCTTCGGCCTTTTCATTGCCGATTATCCCCACTGTGACTTCCTTTCCCCTGAGGTATTTTTCAATCAGCACCTGGGTGTCTATCCCGAAACATGCTTTTACGGCTTTTTCCGCCTCCCCGCTGTTTTTGACTATCTTTATTCCAATAGTGGAACCGAGATTGGCAGGTTTCACGACCGCGGGATAGCCGAAAGGAAGAACGGGTTTTTCACCCCTTGCCGCTTCCACGAAATCTGCCGTGGGAAGACCATGGTAAGAAAGGATCTTTTTCATCACGATCTTGTTGAGGCACATGGAAGACGAAAGAATGTCCGAACCCGTATACGGAACTCCCATCATCTCCATGAATCCCTGTATCGCCCCTCCTTCACCTTTCCCCCCGTGCAGGGCTATGAAGACGCATTCCGGCTTCATCCCGAGAAGGTCCTTCAGAAAAGAACGCTTTGAAGGGTCAATGAGCCTTGCCCGGTGGCCTTTCTTCCTGAGGGCCTTTGCGACTTCCCTGCCTGACATTAACGATACTTCCCTTTCCGGGCTGTCTCCTCCGTACATGACTGCAATTTTCATTTTTATTCCCCGAAATCTCCTGCCAGTTTTATCTCCGGTTCAAGAGTTATGTTGTAATCTTTCCTGATCTTTTCCCTGATTTTCGACATCAGAAGGTAGATATCCCTTGAAGTCGCCCCGCCTGTGTTGACGATGAAATTGGCGTGTTTCGGGGAAACCCGTGCTCCTCCCAGGGAATATCCCTTAAGTCCGGCCTTTTCTATAAGTTGTCCGGCGAAGGCGCCGGGCGGATTTTTAAATACGCTGCCGGCAGACATGCTTCCAATCGGCTGGCTTGAGATGCGCCTTCTCATGTTGTCCCGCATCTTCCTGCGCATCTCCCCCGGATCGGCCGGGCTGAGATTTAGCACGGTCCTGTAAACGAAATAATCGGCCAGGCCGCTTTTCCTGTAACCGAATGCCGCTTCATCCCCCTTGATATTCTTTACCTCGAGGCTTTCCGGGTAGAGAACGTATATCTCCCTGACCGCCCGGGATATCCAGTGGTCCTTCAGCCCGGCGTTTGAAACGAGGGCGCCTCCGGCGCTTCCGGGGATGCCTGCAAGGAATTCTATTCCTCCGAGGCAGTGGCTGACGGCCGTTTTCATTAAAGACGTGATGGGGGATCCGCATTCGCAAAGGATCCTGTTTTCCCTGACAAAGACGGAGTTGAGCCTGCATGTCAGTATGACGACACCCTGGAATCCCCTGTCGCTTACAAGAAGGTTCGTTCCCCTGCCGAGGATCAGGTAAGGCTGCCCGTATTGCCTGCAGGCAAGGAAGACCTCCTTTACCTCCTGGAGGCTCCCGGGAGCGGCCATGTACCTTGCCGGGCCTCCGGTCCCGAAGCTCGTGTAACCGGAAAGGGGCACGTTCTCACGGGACCCCGGCATTCTCCTGAGAAGATCTCCCATTCCTTCCATTCAATCCCTCCCGTTCTCTTTCCTCTTCCTGCCGTAAACCGCCTTCTTCATGTAAAGGCCTTCGGGCCTGGCGGTTGGCGGCGCGGTCTTCCTGTCCCCGGAAGAAAGTATCACCCCGGCCATGCGGGGCTCTATCCTGCCCTGCCCTGCATGGATGAGGGTCCCGGCAATATTCCTTGCCATCTTGTACAGGAAACCGCTTGCTTCGATCTCAATGGATATGAGCTTTATGTCCGGGTCAAGAAGGATTTTCTCTTTCTTTATCCTGATTTTGTAAACCGTCCTGACGGTATCCTTTACACTGCTTCCGGAAGCCTGGAACGCCCGGAAATCGTGCTTTCCTTCAAGGAATGCCGCCGCTTTTTTCATCAGTCCCATATCCGGCATCGGCCTTACGAAAGAGGCGCGATCCCTCAGGAAAGGGCTTTTCGTTCCCATTAAGAGGTACCGGTACACCTTTCTCGTTGCATCGTACCTGCTGTGGAAGGAAAGGTCCGTTTCCAGTGCCTCTTTCACCAGTATTTCAGGCATCACTTCCGAGTTGAGGGCGTTCCTTATCTCCGTTGAAGTAAGCCTTGTTTTTGTCCTGAAGTTGGCGACGTAAGATACCGCGTGAACCTTGCTGTCGGTCCTTCCGCACCCTGTTATATTCACCGGGCATCCAAGGATCTTCCCAAGGGAACGTTCAAGCTTTTCCTGCACGCTGGGCGCTGATTTCTGCCTCTGCCAACCCGCAAACCTGCTACCGTCGTACGAGACTACAATCCTTATGTTTCTTTCCTTCATCTCTTACCTGTAGGCGGTATCCTTTTCAGGCCAGGTGTTCGCTCTTTATGCCTGAGATGAAAATTATTTTTCTCGGGCAATTCTCAACGCAGGTTCCGCAGCCGTCGCATTTTGCGTAATCAATGACCGCGAGGTTATCCTGGATCGAGATGGCTTCTTTTTCACAGGACTTTACGCACTTGCCGCATCCTATGCATCCGGACTTGCAAACCTTTATCACCGCAGGCCCTCTCTCCCTGGATAAACAGGCTACGTTAACCTTGCATTCTTCGGGTAGAAGCCTGATAATATTCTTGGGGCAGGCTTTTACGCATATACCGCATCCGGTGCATGACTTGTCATCTACCACGGGGACCCCGTTTTCTCCCATTCTCAACGCGCCCACCGGGCAAGCCTCAACGCAGTCTCCCATGCCTATGCACCCGTAGGCACATTCCAGGTTGGTTCCGAAGATTGCTCCCAAGCCGCTGCATGACCTGAGGGTGCCGTATTGGAACTTTTTCCTGGAATTGTTTCCTCCGAAACAGCTGACACGGGCAACCATCTTTTCCCTATCCTTCTTTTCTACGCCGAGGATTTCACAGATTCCCGAAAAGTTTTCCGCCGTGATCATGGTGCATTTTTCCGGCGACACCTTTCCTTCGGCAACCTGTTCAGCGAAAGAACTGCAGCCTGCCAGCCCGCACGCCCCGCAGTTGCCCTTGGGCATAAGTTCGTATATTCTTGCAACCAGGGGATTCTCTTCAACCTTCATCTTCAAGTTGAAATATGTCAGGAAAATGGCAAATGCCAATCCCAGGATTCCCAGAATCAATATGGGCATAATCATTTTAATTCCTCCAAGAGTCCGATTCGCACTGCTCCCTTCATGCCTTCATTCAGGCATGGGCTTAAACCTTTATTTCCTTTAACCACCTGATGCATTCCGAGTATCCTGCCGCTCCGTCTTTTCCTTCGTATTCTATGCACCAGGGACCTGTGTATCCCGCATCTTTCAGGATGGAGATCGTTTCTTCAAGGGGGATCTCACCGCGGCCCAGGATAGCGGGCGTATACTTGAAATCCGTGTCGGCTTTCACCCCGTCTTTCAAGTGGGTATGAAGGGTGTAGGGCGCAATCTGCCTGTATATGTCTGTAAGCTTTTCCACCGGGTAACCGTACCACCTGTAATTCAACGTGTCGAGGTTGGCTCCCAGGTATTTTGACCCTATCTTCCCGAAGGCTTCGAGCTGGAGGGTATAATCGTTGGTTATCTTTCCGTGGTTGTCGAGGGCCATGTAGATCCCTTCTTTCTCTCCTATCTCGGCGGCCCTTGAAAGGCCGTCGATCACCATATTTTTGTAAAACTTCTCGTCCACGGTATCCTTGTTCCAGCCGCCGTCAAGTCTCAGCTGGCATCCGCCGAGGTCCTTTACCATCCTGCAGATTTCCCTTATATTATCGAGCTCCTTTTCAATCCCGGCCGGAGAAGGCTGCACGAAATCGTTGCCGGCCGCCACCTGTGAGACTTTTATACCGTATTTGCGCAGGAGAAGTGCAACTTCTTTTACCCTGTTTTCCTTCCTGCCTGTATCCTTCCAGATATCAGGCCTCATCAATTCCACGTATTCCACTCCCTTTTCGCTGCACCATGGGAGGAATTCTTCCATGGACATGCCGGACATGTTATACTTGATGACTCCGATCCTATCCATTTTTTTCTCCTTGGGTGAAGATGCGGAAAAAATCCCTGTTCATTTATCCTTGAGTGATTGTCACTTAAAGTCAATAAAAACGTATCCCAAAAAAAGTTGTCGTGTCCCAATAGCCGGGACTTAAGATACCGCCTTCAAAATGTCGGGCAGGGAAGTTTCCCTTTCAGGTGAAAATCCTTGCCATGAAGCTTTTCTTTACCTCTATGGCCTTGTAAGGGCATACCTCGAAGCAGCAGAGGCAGCTTATGCAATTCTTCCTGTCGAACTCAAGGTTCCTGGAAATGGCATTCACAGGGCATACCTGTATGCAGGCATGACACTCCCTGCATCTTGAAGGCATTATGACCGGCTCTATCCTGAAAAACCTTCCTGCCAGGTTGAGCCATGGCTTGACAAGAGGGTTGGACATGAGGCCATAAATCCTCTGTCCGGGGACAGAAAAATTACTGACCGGCCGGATACCGTCCCCTATGATCTCAAAATCAGGAAGGCCGTACTTTTTTTCCGTCTCCCTGAGGTAAGGAACATTCTTTTCGCTGACACCGAGAAGCCGGCAGCACGCCCTTTCGACGGCAAGACCGTTTCTTCCGCCGATGATATACCCGGTTTCTTTAAGCTTTCCGGAAGACGGGCCGCTGCCTTCCATGGATATCACGCAATCCACCAGGTTGAAAGAGACGTACTTTCTGACAGATTCGTAGTATTCCGATATGAAACCCGAAAAATCGAGAGGAGAAACGAACCTGCTGTGGAGCATGCTCTTCTGGTAACCTGGTATAAGCCCGTAAAGGTTCTTTACCGCACCCGTCAGGACGGTCAGGCCGTGGGTCTTCAACTTCGCTACGTTGACGAGGGTGAAATCCTTCAGAAGCGAAGTCACGGGGACCTTGACAATCCCGTTTTTACAGGAGGTCTCAACGAAGAAGGAATCCCCGAATTTTACAAGCTTTGCGCCGGTCCTGCCGGATACATCGAGGTACCCGCATTTTTCCCAGTAAACCTGCAGTGGCTTGAGGGAATTGGCCGGGCTGTCGCCGATCAGTTTTTCCTTCGCTCCGAAGTAGAGCACCGCTTCCCTGAGTACCGACGGGTGTGTTGTCACGCCCTCCCCGGGCAGCCTTGCCGAAAGCATGTTGGGCTTGAAGAGAATCTTATCATAAGCGCAACGATCCACGCCGGCCAGCGTGAAAACCTTCTCTACCGCCCCGCGTACCTCCTCTTCTTCATAAGTTCGGCATCTTATTGCGACTACCTGTTCCTTCATGTCAGTCTTTCACTGGTTATTTCGGTATCCGGAACAGGCAGGGTCAATGCCCCTCCTTTCGTCCGGGCTTTCTGTTTCAGGCATACTCCATGAGTTTCTTGCCGTAATTCACGTAAATCCTGTAAGTTTCCTCCGGGTCTCCCACTTTGCGCAGGTGGACGACGCTTGCCATGTGGGGCTCAATGGAGACAAAACCTTCGTAACCTGAGCTCTTGAGGTCTGCCATGACTTCTTTTACCCTGCCTTCGCCCTCGCCCGGGTATGTTGCCGCAAGCTTTCCGTCCACGGTGGTATAGTCCTTGATGTGGACATACTCTATGTACGGCTTAAGCTTCATGTAATTCTCAAAGGAATCTCCGTCCTTGTATGCCACGACGTTGCCCGTGTCGAACATCAGCCTGAACGCCGGAGAATTAACCTCTCTGTATATCCGGAGCATCTTATCTGTCTTTGCGGCCCATCCGCTGCAGTTTTCGTGCACAAGCACTATGCCGGCATCCTCGGCAAGCTTCGAAAGCTCTTTAGACCTCTTTATGGCTTCCTTTCCCCAATCCTCGTCTGACCAGGGATTATCCTTGTCGTTGGGCCATGACATGACCCGCAGGTATTTGGTGGCAAACTTCTTCATGCGCGGAATTGCCCGTTTCACCTCGTCGAAATCCTTCTTGAAATCTCCCGAGATTTTGGTGGCCCAGTTGCCTACCGCTCCCCCAAAGCATGAGACTTTCATCCCGGATTCCGAAACTTTCCTGTACACCTCTTCGAACTTTTCATCAGACATGAGGGTGAGGTTTTCCTTGTCCACTTCCCTCACTTCAAGGTACTTCCATCCCAGTTCCCTGTGCGCCTTTATCTGTGTTTCAATCGGCTGTCCAGCCTCGTCGCTTATCCCTGTAAATTTCATTTGTGCCCCTCCCTTTTGTATTTTCTGTTTTTGATATACACACTTATTCTACACCATTTCAGCCAAAATCTCAAGAAGGCAGACAGAGAAAAGAAAGATTCCTGCATCACGCATTATTTCCCGGCGCCCGTGAAAAAATGGGGCAGGCAGACATTCCGTTCAGGACGCCCGCTTCCCGCGCGGGCATGATGGGGGCAAAACTTTATATTGACAAAATATGGCCTTTCTGCTAACATGGAGACGCCAGTTCCGGCACCGTATTGGCGTATTCCAGGGGAAATGGGATCTTCCTCCGTCCTGCGGTTTCACGTTCACGGAAGGCTGGCATGAACTCTTTTCAAGAAGGAAGAAAATGGACAAATATACAGTTTTACAGAGGATAAGCTCTTTCATCTCTTCCATCTACAACCTGCAGGAGCTCCTTTCTCATATAATGGAAGAGAGCAAGAATATCCTGAATGCCGAAGCCAGCTCCCTCCTTCTTTACGACAGCAAAGAGAAAGTGCTCTTTTTCGAGGTCGCAGAAGGAGAAAAATCAAAAGACCTCAAGAAGATAAAGCTCCGGCTTGGCCAGGGGATAGCAGGGACATGCGCCAGGGAGAGAAAGATCATAAACGTGAAGGATGTCTCAAGGGACAAGAGGCATTTTAACGAGGCTGACAGGAAGACAACATTCTGTACCAGGAATATCCTGGCTGTCCCCCTGGTCAGGAAGAGAAAGCTTCTCGGGGTACTCGAGGTGCTCAACAAAAAAAATGGGGAATTCTTTACAAAAAAGGACGAGGAGCTGATGGAAGTAATAGCCAGCCAGGCGGCCCTCTGCATTGAAAATACCGCCCTTTACCAGGAAAATATCAGGAATGCGAGGATGGCTGGCGTCGGCGAGACCATGATTTCCCTTTCCCACGACATAAAGAATATCCTTAACGGCCTGACCGGCGGGATATACCTGGTTGATACCAGTTTTTCAGAATCCGGCAGGGATAACGAGTATGTCAGGGAAGGCTGGAAGATAGTAAAGAATAACGTGGGAAGGATATCCGACCTTATCATGGACATGCTCAACTATTCCACCAAGAAGATGCCTTACCTTGAAGATGTCAGCCTCGAGAGCTTCATAAAGGATTCTGTCAGCGTTTACAGCGAGAAACTGAAGGAGAAGAACGTCTTACTGGAATTCAGCTTTGACAGCGGGATCGGGTCGGTTTCCCTCGACAAGACAGGAATAAACAGGGCTGTGCTGAACATATTCGGCAACGCCCTGGAAGCGCTTCCTCCCGAAGGCGGCAGGATAAAAATTTCCACCAGGCTCCTGGAAGGCGGAAGGAAATATTCCCTTGAGATAAGCGACAACGGCAGGGGCATCCCGCCCGAGAACCTGAGGCACATATTCGAGATCTTCTTCACAACAAAGGGGCACAAGGGAACAGGACTTGGCCTTGCTGTAGTCAGGAAGATAGTTTCTGAACACAGGGGCACCGTCACGGTCGATTCAGAGGAAGGAAAGGGGACTACATTCACCCTGACCCTGCCCATGGAGCCTTCAAATGGCCAGAAGAAAGCATAAGAGGTATATCCTGCTCTTCTCTTTTCTTTCGACTCTCTTCTTCAACCTTCTTTTTTCCCTGCCCATCTTCAGGCAGGTGGAGAATGTCACTTACGACTGGAGAATGGACATGCTCCAGGACTCCAATATTCCCACGGGCAAGGTCGCCCTGATATTCATAGACGATAAGACTCTTTCTTCCCTGGGCACATGGCCCCTGAGCAGGGTCTGGTACGCGGGCCTTACAGAAATACTCGCCGAAATGGGTGCAAGGGGAATCATTTTTGACATGGTCTTCATAGACGGCAAGGGGGAGGAGGACAAGCAGTTTGCCGCGGCAATGCGCAGGGCGGGAAAGGTCATCCTTCCTTTTTATCTGGGCAACCTTGACATCAGGAAAGGCAGCTTTGATTCCGTGGTTTACCCTGTAAGCGAACTGAATGACGCCGCCGTTTCCACGGGCTACATAAACTCCAGCGTGGACAGAGACGGAAAGATAAGGACCTACCTTGTTTCAGTTGAAAGCGATGGAGGTACCTACGATTCCCTCGGGATAGCGGCGGTCAAGGAGTTTTTTGGGGCGAAGGAGGTTTCAAGGGGCATTAACTACATGGAAATTGAAGCCGCCGGTTCAGGAAAGCAGAGGATACCATTTAACGGGAATAAAGCCGCATTCATCAACTTCTACCACGACCTTTCCGAATTCCCGAATTATTCCTTCATCCAGGTCTTCCAGTCTTATCTCCAGTTGACACGCGGCGAAACATCCCTGATCCCTGAAGACTCTTTCAAGGACAAGGTGGTCATAATCGGTTCGGTTGCGACGGGAGCTTCAGATACGGGCCGCATATCAGGAATAAACGGCGAATACCTGAAGAACTATCCTTTGATGGGTGTCCATGCCAGTTTCATCGAAAACTTCCTGCAGGGGAGGTTTATCCGGAAAGGAAACGGTATTTACAATTTCATGCTGCCCCTCCTTTTTTCAAACGTGGCGGGCTATCTTGCATCATTCTCCATGGTAACGGGTATCGTTTCCCTGCTGGGAATAAGCGGTATATTTATCATCTTCTCAGTCTACCTTTTTGTTGCCAGGCTTCTCTGGGTCGACATATTTCCTGTCATTGGCGCCATATTCCTTGTTTACCTGGCAGTCCTGATCTTCCAGAACATATCTGAGCGGAAGGAAAAGCAGAGGGTCAGGAACCTTTTCGGCAAGTATGTCTCTCCCGACGTCATGGAAAAAGTCCTCGGGCAGGATCAGGAGATATCCCTCTTCGGCGAGAAGAAGAACCTTACCGTTCTATTTGCCGACATACGGGGATTTACATCTTTCTCCGAAAGGAATACTCCGGAGGATACCTTCGTTTTTCTCAACAGGATACTCTCCATCATGACAGGGGCCGTTTTCAAACACAAGGGCACTCTCGACAAGTTTATCGGTGACGAGGTGATGGCTATATACGGCGCGCCCGTTGAGGATCCCGATCACCAGCTTCATGCCGTCCTTTCCGCCGTGGATATGATGAAGGATGTAAGAGATTTCACTTCAGACGTACAGATAGGCATAGGAATAAACACCGGCGAGATGATGATAGGAAACGTGGGAACTGAAAAAAGAATGGAATATACCGTAATAGGCGATGCGGTAAACCTTGCCGCGAGAATAGAAGGAGAAACCGGGGGAGGGGACATCTTCATCGGGGAGGAAACGTACGAGTCGGTCAGGGAGAAGGTTAAGTGTGAACATCTCGGGGAATTCGAGGTAAAAGGCAAGCGCAATAAGGTTTCCATATACCGTGTCATCCTGTGAAAACCACATGCCGCCAGTAATTGGACAGGGAAGAATCCTGCAGTTTCGTGAGCAGGGTTTCAGAAAAGTATGGGTTTTATAAACCTTCTCCCCGAAGATGGAGAAAAGGAGATGTGATAACATGTTGAGAAAACCCGCCTTTTTTTTACTCCTGTCTTTTCTCTTTCCCGTTTTCACATTTTCCCAGGATGCAGCCAGGGTAACCCTTGAAATGAAGGAAGGAGAAGTTTTTCGCTGGAATCCTTTAGAAGCCAGGTGGGATGACCTGCCTCTCAAAAGCTCCATAGGCCAGGGGGCGATAGTCAAGACCGGGGAGAAAAATTCGCGTGCTGTTTTCGCCATGGGCAAGAAGGCCGTTGTCACGTTATCCGTTAATTCGGTAATAAGGATAAATGCCGCTCTGTTTGAAAAAGATGAGATAAAAGATATCAAGATCCAGCTTTCGAAAGGCAAGATCTGGTCTGTCGTTGAGAAGATCCCTGCGGCAGACAGGAAGTTTGTCATAGAAACGCCTAACAGCCTTTCAGGCGTAAGAGGGACAATTTTTGCCGTCGATTTCCTGCCGGCCGTGAAATCGACGTCTGTCGGGGTTCTTTCGGGGGAAGTTCTTGTCGGGTCAAAAAGCCTCAAGGAAACGGTCCTCCTCAAGTCAAACATGTCTACGGTCGTTGTTGCCAACGGCCTGCCGGTTTCCCCGAGGGCTCTCGATGAAAAGGAAAAAATGGAATGGGAGAGATGGAAGGAATCCATTCCTTTTTCCGAGATAGGCATCGTGGGTGGCATAGCCGAGATAAACGCCATACAGATCCAGGAAGCCTCAAGGATCGTAAGGGAAGTCGGCATTGCGAAGAAAGGCTCAGGGAAGGTTATGAAAGACTTCGATGCCATAGGCTCTGCAATCCTTCTTTTTTACTCGGATACGGGAAGAGTTCCGGCACGGCTGAAGGATCTCATGGAAAATGGAGGCGTGCAGGGCTGGAAGGGCCCCTACCTCGGTTCCGGCACCAATTTTATGGATCCTTACGGCAGGCCTTACCAGTACAAGAAAAGCAAGACGCCCGGCGGCAAAGAGTACCTGGAAATATACACGTTCGGCCTGGTGGGCGCCGCAGGGGCAGTTTATGGAGCGGAGAAGAAGGTTCTCTTCATTGAGAAGCTTGCCGAGGAAGCCGGGAAACTGAAGCATCCGTAAGAATTCGGATTGGCCTTGTCAGCAGACGTCTTCAATCTTTTCAACCACCTGCTTGATGCTTCCGGGCTCCTTGTGCATGTAATATATATTGGGCTTGTCAAGAATTCTGGAATCGAATTGCTGGCGGGTAAGGGCGGTGTAATAAAGTACGGCAATGCTCATGTATTCCTTCATCTTCCTGAGCCAATCACCCATGTTTCCGCCGTAACCAATATTCATCAGGTCCACTATGGCTGCGTCCAATCCGGGTTTCGGCTGCCGGTTAAGAATGAGCATGGCCGCCGCCGTATCGGCGAATTCCAGGATCTCGTGGCCCCTTCTCTTGAATTCAATGGCAAGGAGCTTTCTTATAGTGTCGTCATCCTCGATTATCATCACCCTCAGTTTCCTGCATGCCGGTTCTTTGACGTTTTCCATTATCGCTCCTTTTATATATATATATAATATGTATCGCCGAAGATGTCAAGCAGATTCGCCTTTTGCATACCCGGGGTTTTGACAAAAAGGCGTTTTTATGTCTAAATATACTGTCAAAACGCAGGATTTTTTAAGTAATATAACAACTTGAGAGGTGTTCATGTCCAGAAAGAGTAAAAGGCTTACCGCGGTTATATTCTTCCTTTGTACAATCCTTCAATTCACTATGGCCGCTTCCGGCGCAATAAAGATATCGGGAAAAGTTAACACCGTTCAGATAAGCATACCGCCGCAGACACCTCCCGTGTCCGGGGTTGACGTGCGCTTTCTCGGCACACAGATATCATCGACAAGCGGCGCCGATGGAAGCTTTACACTCCAGGGCGTCCCGGAACATTCAGTGTCGGGCATGAGATTTTCCGCGCCGGGATACGTAACATCTTACACCCAGTATGTAAAAGCGGGCGCAGAGGATATGAGCGACCAGGCTTTTCTGATATTCACGACGGATATATATAACAGCCGCATACATGGCGGAGACGCTCCTGCTCATATCACCGGCAAAGGAGACATGCTTGGCATGGTTACCGATTCATCGGGCGTTGGAATACAGGATGTCGCCATACAGGCTTCCTACCTCGATACGGGACTGCCGGCCGGCACTGTCAGGTATTTCAGCCCGACATTCTACCCGGACGATGTTGCCGGCACGGGGGCCAACGGTTACTTTGCAGTCTACAATCTTGACCCGGGCAGGCCTGTACTTGTCAGGGGAACCAAGCCTGGCATAATCCTGTCATGGTCTGTTGCCGCGGCTTTTCCTGACGCCGTCACGCTTGCACAGATGAAGCAAGCCCTGGAAACCGCAGATCTTTCCGGGGTGGTTTTTACTGAATCGGGAGGAGAAGAAACGGTTCTGTCCGGAGCTTCCATTACCCTTCCGGGACTTGGCGTTTCAACCCTTTCCGGGCAGGACGGCGGCTTCATGCTCAACGGCATGGTCGCTTCATCCCTTACCATTCTCAAGTCGGAAAAGGATGGTTACGCCGACACTTATATTTACGGCTGTGCCGAATCTGAGGACATGGAAAAAGAAGAAGATGACAGCGACATAGAGATATTCATGGCAAGCCAGGAGATGCTGGAAGACATCCTGGATGCGGCAAACGTCGCCCCCCAGGCAGGAACGGGACATGCCGCCATAGATACAATGACCGCGGGCGTTGAATTCAGGCTTTACGATGACACGGGAACCCGGGTTGACCAGTTGAAGATATTTTATTTCAGCGAAGAAGGAAATCTCGACCCTCTGCTCGAAGCAACCGAGCCTGACGGGACATGCCTGATACTCAATCTCCAGCCCGGGTATTATTATGCCGCCGGTTACAAGGACGGATTCGAATTTCCACTGGCCTGGCTCCCTGTTTTCGCAGGTGGAATAACCATGATAGACCTTGAGTCTAATACACCGGTTGCCGGAATTTTCAAGGATTCTCCATGGGAAGGACAGGTGCCCGCATCAGGGGTCTTCCCCAACGCCTCCGGAGTGCCCGTTCTGAAATTCAACCTATGGGCTTCCTTTTCCGGAAGCAGCGCTCTGCTCGATTCCCTGGCATTTTCCGTGAAAGGAACGGGAGATGCCGGAACCGCTCTTTCGGCCGCAAGGCTATTCTACGATTCGGATAACAACGGCACCTTCGACACCCAGGCCGGAACGGGCTTGGTTTCGGAGGGCCTGCTGGTTTTTGACGACCTGGATATTGAGGTTGGGCAGGGGCTCAACAATAACTGGCAACTTCTATACGATTTTAACGGAACGGCTTTGCATGGAACGACTTTCGGGGCTGATCTTCTGCTCAACAGGCCCGTGGTATCTTCAGATAAGGCAACGGGTCTTGACATAACATGCCAGGGAGACCCCGTTACGGGCAACCTGCTCACGGTCGAGATACCTGCTCCCGCCAGGCCTGTGAATATCCTTCCGGCCTCAGGGGCGACAGGGGTTTCACTTTCAGATTACATCCTCGGGGCAAATCCTTACAGCATGCCTCCCGGAACAGTACTTCCGGACAACGGGGAGGAACACCGTTCAACCTTGTGGCAGGTCAGAAGGGCTGACGGAACCTACCAGGATCCCCTCGTGAACGAACAGGTATGGGACCTTTTTCTCACATCTTTCAATCCTTCCCAGGACCTTCAGCCGGGCGTTACCTATTACTGGCGTGTCAGGTACATGAACAGGGCCGGTACCTGGTCGGAATGGTCTGAAGAAACATGGTTTACCGCGGTAACAGAAAGCGTGCCCCCTGCAAAGCCTGTCAACCAGTCGCCCTCAGACCAGCAGACGGAGGTGGAAGAAAACCCGACACTCGTTTCTTCTCCTTTTGAGGCGGGGCAGGGCGGATCGACAACCCACGATGCAACCCAGTGGCAGGTTGCCTCCATCCAGGGGGATTATTCATCTCCTGTATACGACAGCGGAAGGGATATAAACAATTTACTGTCAATCTCCCTTTCTGCGGGGATGCTTCAATTCAATACTTCTTACTGGTGGCGTGTCAGGTACCAGGACGGCAACGGCGCCTGGTCGGAATGGTCTGACGAAACCAGTTTTACAACAGAGGCGGTGGAACCGGGTGACATAAACGGTGACAAATCAGTCAACATATCCGATGTAATACTTTGTCTCAGGATGTCCATAGGCTTGCCTGTAACGGTAAACAACATTCCATATGAACCCGAATATCCCGGGTGGCTTATCCAGCGTGCCGATATAAATGGAGAAGGCGGAGCAAATATCTCCGACGTCATTCTCATATTGCGAAAGTCAATCGGTCTTGATCAGGGTTAACCATTTCTGCATGACCACTGGCTTGCATGCTTTGCCCGGGCAATCTGTCAAAGCATTGTGGCGAATGTGGATTGATGGAGTCTTTCTCGCTTTTGCCTTCCGCCCTCAGGGTAGAGGGGGAAAGCAAGGACATTTGAAAATTGAAATTTGACAGAAGATCTCTATCACTCTTTTCCTCTCCTCTGGTAGAGGATACCTCCCCATCTCTTCTTCCTCTCCTCCGGGGGAGAGGATTGAGGTGAGGGGGGCTTTAAAACGGTAGCTGTACCCCGTCTGCACAGAAGTTACAGCAGGTAAACTTTAAGGAGAAGTTGCAAGAAGCGGACTGGTTGGACACTCTTTTTAAATTTTTTAGTCCACTAAACAGCAAAGACATAATGTTAAAAAAAATATTTTATTTAACAGCCCTCGTCGCATTTTCTTTCATCCCTGCTTTTTGCGGGGAAAACCCGTCTTATGTCGAGGGGAAGGTGATCGTTGAGTTTTCAGGAGAGGTTGCCACCCTGAAAAATGCCGCCGGTTTTGCCGAAAAAAGAAAGATGAAGATTGAAAGAGAACTTCCTTTCTTTTCCCGCCTGAGAAAGAAATTTCACGCCGTTTTGAGTTCGGATCTTGAAACAAGGGATATGATTTCTCTTCTCCTGAATGATCCCGCTGTTGAACGTGTCCAGCCTGTTTATATCAGGTATCCGCACGGAGCGGTTCCAGACGATCCGCTCTACTTAAAACAGTGGGGACTGGAAATGATATCGGCACCCTCTGCCTGGGAGATCCATACCGGGGACGGAAGCGTTGCCGTAGCCGTCATTGACAGCGGGATAGATTACACCCATCCCGACCTTTCCGGCAACATGTGGACCAATATAACCGAACTGTCAGGGATTGAAGGGATAGACGATGACATGAACGGCTATACCGACGATATATTTGGATTTAACTTTGCCACCGGTTCTGCCGACCCAATGGATATCAACAGCCACGGTTCGCATGTCGCCGGCATAATAGGCGCCTGCACGGGAAACGCCACAGGCGTCGCAGGCGTAAACTGGTCGGCCAGGCTCATGGCCCTGAACGCTATGAACCTTGGATTTTTCTCAGAGGATAAGATCATCGAAGCAATATCATATGTTGTTGCCATGAAGAGGGATTTCGGGGAAAACATCGTGGCAATCAACGCTTCCTGGGGCAGTGCGGGAGGCTCTGACGGGGACATGCTCTACCTGGCGATAGAGGAAGCCGCCAGGGCAGGCATTGCCTTTGTAGCTTCGGCGGGAAACGATGGAAAAAACCTCGATGAATCTCCCCTGTACCCCGCTTCCTACAGCCTGCCCAATATCATATCCGTTGCCGCTTCGGATGAAAACGACCGCCTTTGGAATTACTCGAATTACGGCGCAGGTTCGGTGCACCTTTCGGCCCCGGGCTCAGGCATACTTTCCACCGTTCCCTTTTTTTCTGATGCCGTTGTGTCGGTTGGAGACAAGAATTACACCGCCGTGCCTCTCGAATTCGCAGGGACGACCTCCGGCGAAGGAATAAACGGCCTCCTGGTTTACTGCGGCCTCGGTTCTCCGGAGGATTTTCCGCCCGGGGTTTCCGGCAACATTGCTTTAATAGAGAGGGGAGAACTTTATTTCAGAGAAAAAGTTTCCAACGCCAGGGATGCGGGAGCCACATCGGTTGTCATATATAACAACATACCCGACGGAGAAAGCGGAGGGGGCCTTATAGACGCCACGCTGGGTTTACCGGGAGACTGGCTGCCTGCTGTTTTTATCTCCATGTCGGACGGGCTTGAATTGAAGGAGATGGATCCCTACCCAACGGTAAATATCAGGCACACGGTTTCAGGCGCTTCTTATACCAAAAAATCCGGGACTTCAATGGCCGCTCCCTTCGTGACGGGAGCAATAGCCCTTCTCTCTTCCTACTTCCCGGATGATACCGTTGTGAGAAACGCCTGGCGAGTGATGGAAGGAGCCAGCCCCATGCCGGTTGAAACTGACAGAAACAGGCTTATTACGGGAGGACGCCTTGATCTTAAAGGCGCTTTTGATTCTGTATTGCCGGTTCACGGAGACATAAACGATGATGGCAATATAGATATTTCAGATGTGATAAAATGCCTGCGTATGGCGCTTGAACTTGATGAGCAGGATTTAAAAATCTCAGACATAAACGGAGACTGGCAGACAGATATATCAGATGCAATATTGTTATTAAGGAAGGCTATCGGTCTGGACTGATAAACGCAACCATATGAATTATATTTCTTTTCCTCTCCCATCTCTTTTTCCCTCTACCCATAGGGGAGAGAGTTTTCCCCATTTCTTCTTCCTCTCCTCTTGGGGGAGAGGATTGAGGTGAGGGGGTCATTCTTTCTTCCAACGTTTTCACCCTCTACCCATAGGGGAGAGGGCATGCCCGTCCGCAGCTTTAGCGGAGGAGGGGAGGGTGAGGGGGGCTTTCCATCTTTCGCCCTTTCTCCCGTTGAAAGGATATGTCCGCCATACCCAACCTACGTTGAATTACAACCTGGCAGGTGAAATTTAGCTTCGGCG
>JAKPNC010000098.1 GCA_029548585.1 bacterium
TCCTTGAAGCCTCCGTAAACCTGTCGCAGACATTTCTGTAAGTTTCTTCTCCAACTGCAACTATTGCGGAGGATGCCATGCACCTCTGGCCGGCGCAGCCATAACAGGAGGTCACCATGTTCCTTACGGCATCTTCAATCCTTGCGTCAGACATTACCACCAGGTGGTTCTTTGCGCTTCCCATTGCCTGGAATCTCTTGCCAGCCCTGGCGCATTTTTCTGCGACTATCCTGCAGACATTTGTCGAACCTACCATTGATACGCCTTTGATCAGAGGGTTCTCAAGGATAGCTTCCGCCGCGCCCCTGTCGCCGTTTACAAGGTTGAATACGCCCGGTGGAAATCCTGCCTTGTCTATAAGGCGGGTGACAACCTGCATTGTAAAGGGGACCCTCTCTGAAGGTTTAAGGATGAATGTGTTTCCCGTTGCAAGGGCGTACGGGAAGAACCAGAATGGGACCATAGCCGGAAAGTTGAAAGGTGTTATTGCCGCAAATACCCCTACGGGAAGCATGAGAACCTCGCCGTCGATTTCAGAAGATGCTCCGATAAGGTTTCTGCCCTGTTGAAGCATAGGCATGCCGCAGGCGGCCTCGCAATTTTCTATGGCCCTTTTCATCTCTGCCCGCGCATCCGGAAGAGACTTGCCCATTTCGAGGGTAAGGGTCCTCGATATCTCTTCTTCATTCTCCCTGAGCATGGCGGCCAGCCTGTAAAGGGGCTGAACCCTTCGGGAAACGGGAAGGTTCTTCCATTCCCTGAATGCTTCGGATGCCCGTGCAGCAGCCATATCCACATCGCTTCGGGAAGAAATTGGAACCTGTCCCACTACTTCGCCCGTGCTGGGATTATGAACGTCAAGCCATTCGCAGTGTTCCGGTAAAATCCATTTTCCTCCAACATAATTTTTTGCTTTTTCAATGCCCATTTCATCCCTCCCGTGATTCCTGCCATGTTCTCCTGATAAACTCTACGGCTCCTGATATTCCCTTGCTGCCGGACATGCTTGCCTCTTCTATGCTTATCCATCCGGTATAGCCGGACCTCCTTAGAAAGGAGAAAATTTCCCTGAATGGAACCATGCCTCCTCCTATGGTGCAGGGCTTGAATTCGCCTTTGAGGAGCGTATCGGCGGCATGTATGCATGTTGTCATCCTGTAAACCTTCTCAAGGACCCGGAGAGGATCGTCCCCGAAGGCAAGGGTATTTGCCGTGTCGAATAGAACCTTTACCGGCGTACCCCCGAGCCTTTCTGCCAGCTCGATGAAAATTTCGGAAGGGTAAGCGAAATCGTAGTGGTCCCATACGCCTGGCTTGGAATGGTTTTCGAGCGCGGGGACCAGACCGGATTTCATGGCGTAATCCCCCGCCCTGGAGAGTCCGTAAACGGCCCTTTCAATACCGTCCTTTCGTGATATTCCGGGATGGGCCTGTCCTGCCGTAAGGCGTACTATGGACGCGCCGGCCAGGGCGGCCTTCCTTATATCCTCCTCTGTTTCGAGGATAGCCCTTTCCCTGCACGATTCATCCGGGTGCGTGAAATCCGGGTAGGTGTTTATCACGGCAACCTTCAATCCAAGGTCTTCTATTCCCATGCGCATTTTCTCAATCTCAATATTGCTTGCATCCTTCAGGAAGAGCCGGGTAAGGTCTATCCCGTCAAGCTCCAGCCCGGATGCTTCGGAAGCCCAGTCAATGATTTTCATGTCCCCTTTCAGTATGCAGGGGAAGTATGATACGGGAAGACAACTCAGCTTCATCTCATCTTTTTTCATTTTATGGCGACCTGTAATTCTCAAGCTTTCCCCACCCCATGGTGGTGAACTGTGAAAGGGTTCTCTGCGTTACCCCGTAGGAGATGAACTGGTCCGGGGTAAGGCCGTCGGGTTCGTAGGCCTTGACGAACTCCGGCATGGATGACAGCCGCTTTATAACATCGGGGGGGATCTCTTTGCCAATGCCCCCGGGATTTCTCTCCATGTTTTCGGAGAGGATCATCTTCTGGATCTTAGGATGTATCGACATTATCATCTCTCCGCCCGCAAGTCCGGACATATGGTATGTGCCCCTCAGTGCGGCCACTATGATTTTCAGGCTGCAGTTATTCTCCCTGAAAAGGTTGTATGCCCTCCGTGTGATTGCAAGCCCGGCCTGCCTGATATCTGCCTCGGTTGCCTGTGAACCGTTGTCTCCTGCAACCTCCCTGAGGTAATCATCAATTCTACCGATCATTATCACAGGAAAGCACGAGCCTGGTTTAATCCCGGCTTTTTCTGCCCGCTTCGCACCCCTTAAGTATCTCCTTGACACTTCAAGGGACTGTGAAACTGTGAAGCTGACAGTCGCCGTAACGGTGATCCCGCCGGCTATGCAGTCTTCAAGGACATCGAGTCCGGCCGATGTTACAGGCAGTTTTACCGCGATGTTCGGCGCCCAACCGAAGAAGCTTTTTGCCTGCCTTGACATTCCTTCCCTGTCGCCCGCCCTGGACGGATCAACCTGGGCGCACACGAATCCTGATTGTCCGCATGTTTTCCTGAAAAGAGGCTCAAATATTGATGCGGCGTTCACGGTAACATTCTTCAGAAGGTATTCCGCTTTGTCTGCCTTTGGGATTCCTGCAGGCATGCCGGATAACACCCCGCTCCATTTCTCCGGCGTTTCCTCAACGGTTGAAGCCGCGAGGACGGGGTTGGTTGTTACCCCGGAAGCGCCGTTTGCCAGTCCCTGCCTGAGCTCGTCCGGGTCCGCCGAATCGTGCCACCATGACGTGCCGGTTCCGGATGAAAGCCATTGAAGATAATTTTGCTCCATCAGATCTTCCCCTTTTCCTTATGAAACAAAATCCCTGTTTTTATAGGATGTTTTCTTTGCGGGTTTACCATCGGGAGATGCCCAGTCCGCCTCCCACCTCTATACGTTCCCCGGTTGAATAATCAAGGTCTCCGCGGGCAAAGGCTGAAACGATCTTTGCCATGTCCTCCGGCTCTCCCCACCTGCCGGTTATGAGCCTGCCTGACTTGACCCGCATGTCGATTTTTTCCCTGTGCTTGTCGGTC
>JAKPNC010000192.1 GCA_029548585.1 bacterium
CTCTTCCTCTACCTGCTCCTCAATGAACCAGTGGAGAAAAACCTGGCTGGCGTAATCCTTCTCGGCAACGGCCATATCCATGAGGCTGTTAATTCTGCCGGTCACGTACCTCTCATGGTCATAGGCGCCCTTGAAAACATCCAGGGCCGACTTCCACTCCTCCTGGGGGCATTCTATGGTCTTGTATCTGACCCTGCCTCCGCGCTCAACGATGTGGGCGGCAAATTTCCTGGCGTGATCCATTTCCTCCTGGGCCTGCACGTTCATCCAGTGCGCCATCCCGACCAGGTCAACGGACTCAAGATAGGCGGACATGGCCATGTAGATATAGGCCGAGAAAAGTTCCGCGTTTATCTGGTCATTAAACGCATCCTCAATTTTTTTACTGATCATTTACATCTCCACCTTCCAAAGCCCGTGAATATTGCAGTACTCCCTGCTCTTAGCGGGGGTAAAGTTCTCGAAAACAGCCTCCGGCGCATCGCCCGGATTGAGGAAGACCCTGCAGACCTTGCCTTCATCCATGATCTCGATGAACTCGATATAATGCTCTTTGGTCATGGGATGGGGAACGCTCCCAACCTTGACCTTTTTGCCTTCCACCACGGGCACGTGCTTTTCGGTTGCTGAATCAGCAGTCTGTTCCGCAAGGAGCTTCATGGGCTGCCCGCAACAAACGAGTTCTCCGCCGCCAACGTGAAGGAGTTCCACGACATTTCCGCAAAGATCGCATTTAAACACGTCAAGTCTTTTCATTCCGTTTCCTCCTCGAAAAAATAGGTTCTTATTTGTAACGACGTTCATTATAGCATCAATTTGGTCTTTTTCCCTGCAGAAAAAATGTCCCTGAAATTTTGCTGTCTTGATTTCAGATCCCCCAAAGCCGAAACATAAGAAGCAAAGCATTTCCATTAAAGGCATGGAGGCAGGTAGAATGACTCCCCTTCGAAAGATAAACGCCGCCGTATTTATTTTTTTATTATTTCTCTTTTCTCTGGTCTCCCCGGCTTACGCCTCCAGGAGGACCGTAGCGTTGCTTCCCACGCTGAACCACACGGAATTCGAAGTTTGGGACAGCAAGTATTACCCCGTAAACGTGCTTGAACTGAAGATGACAGGTTACCTGGCAGAGCTCCTTCGGCGGGATCCTTTCACCGATGTAAA
The DNA here is from genome assembly GCA_029548585.1 of bacterium. Lineage (GTDB taxonomy): Bacteria > Ratteibacteria > UBA8468 > B48-G9 > JAFGKM01 > JALNXB01. Next base: position 1,165 of record JAKPNC010000192.1, read on the forward strand.
AATACTGGATCATGCCAGGGCTGAAAGATGGTTTGCAGGGGAGAAAGGATCCTGGGATTTTGCCGTTCAGATGGAGATCTTTTCTGTGCTGGCCAAGGAGCGGGAGGCCCTCGGAACATATGAGAACTCCCGGATTTCACTAAGAGTACACGTGTATGACGGAGGAAGCGGACAAAGGCAGGATTCAATAATCGCATCGGGAAAGGACAGCCGCTATACCTTTGATCCGGGGGACGACAGGCTTTATTTTCTCAACGCAAGGGATTATCCCGTCCTTGGGGTTTTTCAGAACAGCATTCTCGGTGAAATCCACAAGGACGGGATAGACCTTCTCAGGCTTACCCCGCCGGATAAGGGGCAAAAGATGAGCAGGCCAACCTGGAAGCAGTTTTCCTCCACTTCCGGCTGGCAGGCTTTTAAGAATGCCATAACCGACGCGGCCGCCGGCATTTCCGACATGAGCGATGAGGATTTCGCCGTAATCGGACGGATAATCGCCCCAACCGCAGATTCCACGCTAAAAAGAAGAGAGTATATAATATCGTTGGGAAGCAGGGATGCTCTGGCCGCCGGAGACGTTCTCCAGGTTATAAGGGGAGACCGCTATATTACGGTGGATCCGGAAAATCCCGTAGTCAT
>JAKPNC010000116.1 GCA_029548585.1 bacterium
GCTTAAGTCCGGAAAGGGAGGGGTAATCGTCAACGTTACATCAGAAAGCGGTCTTGAAGGTTCTGAAGGACAGAGCGTTTACGCTTCCACCAAGGCGGCAATGTATTCATTCACCAGGAGCTGGGCCAAGGAGCTCGGGAAACATTCGGTGAGGGTTGTCGGAGTTGCCCCGGGCATACTGGAGGTCACCGCACTCAGGACCCCTGAATATGAAAGGGCGCTTGCTTACACGAGGTCTGTAACAGTCGAACAACTGAAGGCTTCTTACGAGAAGGTTTCAATACCCCTTGGAAGGGTCGGGACCCTTCAGGAGGTCGCCAGCGTTGTAGCCTTCCTGGTCAGCGATCTTGCATCCTACATAACAGGCACTGTAATAAACATATCGGGGGGGAAATCCAGGGCGTAGGGTTTTCAGGCTATTGTCCGCTGATCTTGACGGGGACATTCCTGCCGGAACTTTCCTTGAGAGTGAAGGAATCTATGTCAATGGAGATCTCTCCTGAAGGCCTGCTGATGTCGAAAGATATGCTTATCTTCTCTTCCGGAAGCCTGCCTGCGACGGCAAGAAGATCCCTGCCTGAAAGCTTGTAAGAAAGTGATTCCGGAGTTATGCTGCGCATCCTGACGGTGTCGCGGGAAAACCTTATGCCCATCCTGAAGGAGTCTTCCGGAGGGAGTTTTCCCTCGGGGCTGATATCTATAGAAACAGTGTTGTCTTTTCTTGTAACGGATTTTTTTATCCTGGCGGGGACCAGGATTATTATCCTGTATTCCCTTGAATAATCGCCCGAAAACGCCCTCACTATTGCCGGGTATTCCCCTGCGGGAATATCCCCCTTTCTGCTGACTGTTATGACGTTCTCCCTGCCATCGTAAGTTATCGCCTTCTTTTCAAGCTTTATCCCGAAGGAATCCGGCAATCCGGCAACCTCTATCCTGACCGGAGAATTAAGCCCTCCCGTGTAGTAAGCCTTTACGGGGATCCTGGTTTCCCTGTCCATCTCGTACTTCTCCTTAAGATCGAGGGAGAATCCCTTTTCTGCAGGAACTTTCTTCCATAGCCATGTAAGGGTGGTGTCGCTGGATATCCTGAAGGATACGCTGGTGCCTTTTCCGGATGAAATGGATCCTGTGCCCTTGAAGCCTGTACATAAGGCCTTTTCCATTTCGTTAACGAGTATCTCGCTTTCAGAACGGCAGGATACGGTCGATCCCTTTTTGAAGGTGGTATACCCGGTTGGAGGCACGGGGTTCCCGTATTCCGACTGTACCAGGAGCAGGAGGTTCCCGGAGGCGGGAGATTCCAATGACGGCGAGCTCGGAACCTGTTCAGTTCTTCTGGATGGCACTCCCGGCGACCTGTCTCTCCGTGCAGCCCTCTCCCTGAGAATTCCGACCCTCTCTTCTTCTGTCCGGGTCGCTGCTCCTGCCGGCTCCGGGGGTGAAACCTGAACAGCCGAAGACGATGAGGAGATATCCGGGGCGGCTTTGTCTTCCGGGTCGTTACCCTGCCCGGGAGGATCCTGGGGACTTCCTTGAACGGTTATCCTGCCGCCTGCAACCGAGGCCGCAACTGTCTTGCCCTGGCTGTCGCTCAGGCTGACCCTGGATAGGGATATGGGAGTAGTCCCGCTCTTCTTTATGTCAAAGGTGATCTCGGCAAGGACACCCGTTCCGGAGACTCCCCTGAGCCCGGGATCAAATCCTCCCGCTTTTATCGTGCCGGGGAGATCCATGTTGCTTACCAGGTTGAAACCCTGGGTAAGACCGCCGTTTCTAACGCTTTCGGCATCGAGGATGTTTTTGTCGTAGGTAAGAGTGAACTGGTAGCCGGAGAACGGGCTTTCGGAAAGTATATTTATGGAAATGGTAACTGATTTCTGCCCTTCGGAGACAACGGCGGATTCAGCCCTTACGTTTGCCCCGAATCCATTCTGGCAGAATACCGGCAGGCATGCGGCAATAAAGGCGAGGTATCTCTTCATTCTGTTCCGGATTGATTCTTCTCCCCCTCCTGTGTTGTCAGGAGGTCTGACCACTTTTTAAATTCCGTTCCATGGTCTTTACCTGTAATCCTGCTTAGAGTGAACCTCAGGTTTCTCTCCATGTAGGGATTGATGAAGACGTATGGATGTGTCCCGTTGACGAGAAGGGAGAGGTATCCCGAGGCCGGCCGGCCTATAAGCGCCAGCGCCCTGGAGGCTTCCTTTCCGGGACTGGACCATATTCCGTAGCCGTTGTACCTGCACCACACGGGAAGGTTGTCATCCAGCATCCTCATGAGGAAAGGCACGGCTTTTACCGCCCTTGGTCCCATGAGGCCCAGCCTGTAAGCTGCCACGGCCCTGTCCGCCGCATAAACCGAAAATGTCCTGTCAACCATGAGCTTTACTTCCGTTTCGATGAACTGCCCGGACCCGGGATTGACCGTATAGGATTTTGACATTGAGAATGAAGAAAGGGAAAGAAAGATTGCAAGCGACACCGGTAAGGTTAATTTTATCTTGGCCATGTTGGAATTATACCATGCTTTTTCCAATGTGTAAAGGGGCGGATTATGGATGAAAACATAAGGGACATCCATCCTTGACCGGGCGGAGCTTGGGTGGTAAAATAGGTTTTATGCGAACAAGAGACCTTTTTTCTTTTGCTTTTTTCTTTGCCTGCTGTATTCTTGCCGGGGCGTCCGGACAGTATCAGGGGATACTCAGGAGAAATATATTCACTTCCCCCGAGCCTCCCCCGCCGCCTCCCGCGAATGCGGCCGCGAAGATCTCCATCCTTAAGCCAAAGCCCGTTGTGCCTCTCAATACTCTGATAGATCTCAAGGGGATTGTCTTTTTCAAGGAAGGCGGTTCCTATGCAGTTATCAACGTCAAAAATAAAAACGAAGATTTCGTTTTCAAGCAGGGAGATATGTTCGGCGAAGCGGAATTGAAGGAGATCAGGGAGGATAAGATTCTTTTTTACTACGACGGAAAAAATGTTGTTCTCGGGCTTGAAAGGGTTGACGCCGGAGGATTCGTGGAGGTCGCTCCGGGTATGAGAGCAAGGATAGAAGGCGGCCAGGCCGGTCCGGGCGTCCCTGGAGGCGCAGCCGGCGCTGATTCTATTCCAGGCAGGGTTCCACAGGGGAATGAGAACCTGTTGCAGGAAAGAGAAACAGAACCGGTGGATGTCAATTTGGAGAATGCGCTCGGGGAGGCCATGAAGGATCCGAACCTGGTCAGGAATCTGAACCTTTCTCCAAATGTACGGGACGGAAAAACCGAGGGATTCAGGCTGGGCAATATCCCTCCCGAGAGCGTGATATACAGGTACGGTTTCAGGAACGGTGACGTGATAAGGATGGTGAACGGGGTGGTGATTGACAGCCTGGCAAGGGGATTTGCAGTCTACAACCAGATAAGCAGCCAGAAAACGGGTATTGTAACGGTTGAAGTCCTCAGGAACAACTCTCCCGAGGTTTTCACATTCAGACTCCAATGAAAGAAGCTCTACTATGGGAGGCGTCGGGCGAAAGCGCCGGGTGCCTGCTTTGCAACCATTTCTGCGTGGTTAAAAGAGGCTGCAGGGGCAGATGCGGGGTAAGAGAAAACAGGGACGGCAGGCTCTATTCCCTGTCTTACGGAAGGCTTGCCGCCGAAGGCGTGGATCCCATAGAGAAGAAACCTTTCTTCCATTTCCTTCCTTCATCGTTATCATACTCGATTTCATCCGCCGGCTGCAATTTCTCCTGCGGCTTCTGCCAGAATTACATGATATCCCAGTCTGCCAGGGAAGGAGGCTTGATTTCCGGCAGGAAGGCTGAACCGGAAGATGTGGTCTCTGCGGCTCTTTCCTGCGGATGCTCTTCGATCTCTTACACTTACACCGAGCCGACGGTCTTTTTCGAGTTTGCCCTCGAGACGGCCATGCTGGCAAGGAAGAAAGGGCTCATGAACAACTTCGTGACAAACGGATACATGAGCGGCCGGGCGCTGGAGATGATATCTCCCTATCTCGATGCGGCCAACGTGGATCTCAAGGGGGATGATTCCTTTTACCGTGAAATCTGCGGGGCAAGAATGGGGCCGGTGGTTGAAAATATCGGCCGCATGAAGAAACTCGGCATATGGGTTGAAGTTACGACCCTGCTGGTGCCAGGGTATAACGATTCAGATGAAAAGGTCAGGGAACTGGCCGGCGTCATAAGGGATATAGATCCTTTCATTCCATGGCATGTAAGCAGGTTTTTCCCGGCTTACAGGATGAGTGGACATTACCCCGGGTCCGTGGAAGGACTGGAACGCGCAAGAAAGGCGGGTTTCGATTCCGGGCTGAAATACGTGTATGCAGGCAACGTGCCGGGCAGTGAAGGGGAAAATACGTTCTGCCATTCATGCGGATCCCTTCTCATCAAGAGGTACGGATTCAGGGTTTCCGAAAAGAGGCTCAGGGATGGCATGTGCCCGGCATGCAACTCTCCCGTTGCGGGAGTTTTCAAGAAAGGTCGTGAAAAATGAAATTCGAAGCGGCAGTCATAGAGAAGTTTAACAGGGGTCCGGAAATAAGGGAGTTTGATATCAGCCCTCTCGGGGAAGGCGAAATACTGGTAAGGATCGAAGCGGCGGGGGTGTGCGGTTCCGACCTGCACATATTCGAGGGGCGGGATCCGAGGATAAGGCTTCCCATGATTCCCGGCCATGAGGGCGCGGGAATAGTCGCAGACATGAAGGGGGACGTCCTCGATGTCAGGGGTAATCCCGTTCATCCGGGAGACAGGATAATATGGGACAGGGGAGTGGTATGCGGAAGGTGCTTCTACTGCTCGGTTGAGAAGAAACCTTTTTTGTGCATTAACAGGAAAGTCTACGGGATAACTTTCTCAACGGCCGACTCTCCCTTTCCCAACGGATGCTATTCCCGTTATATCAAATTGTCTTCCCTTACAAGGATCGTGAAGGCCGGGGCCGACATTTCGCCCGAAGTTCTTGTGCCCGTGGGCTGTTCCGGGGCCACCTCTTTCCACGCCGTGGAGGAGTCCGGGCTCAGGGAAGGGGAGACGGTTGTGATCCAGGGGCCTGGCCCGCTGGGGATTTTCGCGGCCGCGTTCTGCAGGAACAGGGGAGCCGGCCATATAATAATGACTGGAAGCGGAAAAAGCAGGAAAAGGATGGAACTGGCGAGAAGCTTTGGCGTCACCCATCTCGTTTACAGGGACGAGATGGCCCTTGAAAGCCAGTTAGAGTTCATTAAGAGTCTCACGGGAGGAAGGGGAGCGGATATCGTTTTCGAGATGGCCGGGTCTGCCGGGGCTGTCGAATCGGGCCAGCATTTCCTTGCCAGGGGAGGCCGGTACATGATCACCGGGATTGCCGTTCCCGTGGGAAGCGTCGGGATAGATGTTTACGAAAACCTTGTCAGGAAAAATGCTTCTGTCAGGGGCGTATGGGTAAGCGATACGTCCCACCTTCTCAAGGCCCTGGAAGCCGTTGAAGATCTCCGTTATCCTTTCGAGAAGCTTGTAAGCAGGCGGTTTTCTCTCGTGGAGGCCGGCCAGGCAATAGAAAGCGTTAAAGACAGGGATGTGCTTAAATCGGTTATTATGCCATGAAAATCACAAGACACGGATGCGATGTTCTTATTGTGGGAGGGGGAGCCGCGGGACTCAAGGCGGCTGTCACCCTGCTTGAGGGTAATTTGAAGATCAGGCTTGCCCTTGTTGTCAAAGGAAAGCTTGGCAGGTGCGGTACAACGGCAAACGCTGTGTCCGACAGGATGGCGTTTCATGCCACGATGCCTTACACTCCGCCCGGCGGCAGGGACAACTGGATGATGCACGCCCGGGATATTTTCGAGATCGGCAGGCGGGTAAGCGACCGTCCCCAGGCCGGGATCCTGGCGAAAAAATCAAGGGAAGTTACGGAGTATCTCTGTTCCATAGGGGTGCCCTTCGCCAGGGACGGAGAAGGCCGCGTTTCCCAGTTCCTGACAGACGGATCTCTCTATCCGAGGGCCTGCTTCACCGGGCCCTATACATCCTGGGATATTGAGAAATGCCTCAAAAAGAGGCTGGAAGGATTCGATTTCGACCTTTACGAGGAAATGATGCTTGCGGATATCCTTACCGTTTCGGGCAGGAAGGTTTCAGGGGCTGTCTGCGTTGACCGTGGAGGAAATCTGCACCTGTTCGAGACCCCCTTTGTCGTTATTGCAACAGGCGGCGCCGGAGGCATTTACCTGGACAACTGTTATCCATCGGGCATGACAGGGGACGGGTATGGAGCCGCTCTCATGTGCGGCGCCGAACTGGTAAACATGGAATTCATACAGTTCGGGATATGCAGCCGAAGGCTTAAGGTTGCCTGTTCGGGGAGCCTCATGAGATCGGTGCCGCGCATACTGGACAGGGATGGAAGGGAGGTTCTCAGGGGAATATACGAGAATCCCTCGGACATATTCAGGGTGGTTTTCAGAAAGGGAGCCAGCTGGCCGGTTTCCAACGAGGAAGAAAGCAGGATTCTTGACATAATTTCACACAGGGAGGGAGGCCTCTTTCTCGATTATACATCTAATCCTTCCGGATGGAACCGTTCAAACATTCCGGGGGACATGATGAAGTGGTATTCGGAAAAAGGGCTCAAGCCCGATGATGAACGCCCCTGGGAGAGGCTTAAGCTCATAAACCCTCAAATTTACCATCATTTTTACAAGGGGGGGATAGACCTTTCAAGGGAGATGGTAGACGCCTTTTCGGCGGCCCAGCATTTCCAGGGAGGAATAAAGATAGATCCATGGGGAGAAAGCAGTGTAAGGGGGCTTTTTGCATGCGGGGAATCTGCAGGAGGCCAGCACGGGGCAAACAGGCCCGGCGGCAATGCCCTTCTTGATACGCAGGTCTTCGGAGGGCGTGTGGCATCAAGGATAGCCTCAAGGCTGAAACGGAGAACCGGTATTCCGGCTCCGGTGGATGGCCGTGGTATAGGCGAGGCGTACTCCGGCTCTTTTTCCAGGGAAGAGTTGAAAAGCATTTTGGACGATGTAAAGAAAAGCATGTCCCTGAACGTTTCCGTTTACAGGGAAGAAAAAAGCCTGGCAAGGCTCGAAGCGGAGATGAAAGCCCGTCTTGAAAGGATAAGGCCTTCATCCGACCTGCGCCTCTACCTCGAAGTCCGCAATTCCATCCTGACATCTCTTGCCGTAATAAAGGGTTGTCTCGGAAGGGATGAATCGAGAGGTCCTCATCTCATGTGGGCGGGAGAAGTCCTTATACCCTCTAAAAAAAGGTTCGACAACATTTACCTTATCCACCGGATGGAGAACGGCAGGATAGTAACCTCGGTAAGAAGGATTCAGGAATGAGAAGCCGGGCCGATGAGAAAACGTTTTAATGCGGGCCAAATCCCGGGCGTAGACATTCAACAGGATGTAAAATGCACAACGCGGTAAACAAAAGGAGGATATGATTATGAGATTCGGAATTGACAGGGTGAGCATCACCCCCGACTGGCCGACGTACATGGCCGGATACGGGGCAAGGAACGACCTGAGCGACGGAGTGAACGATCCGTTGACCTTTTCTTCCCTCATACTCGAGGAGAAGGGAAAGATGGTTTTCATAGGGGCGGTTGACTTGGTCGGGATAGGCAGGGATCATTCGAAACTCATGAGGCAGAAAGTGGCAAAGATCCTCGGCATAGACTTCTCCGATGTCATGATAAACTGCTCCCATACCCATGGCGGCATGAGGGTCAGCCAATCGGATTACATTGAGACAAACAGCATGATGCCGGTTGTAACAAAGAATAAAAAGCTCCTCGAAACAAGGATTTGCTCTTCCGCGAAAAGGGCCCTGAAAAACTTGCAGGAAGGAAGCATTTCCTACGGGGAGGGGATTACAACCGTGCCCATGAACAGGAGGCTTCTTTATAAGGGCAACGTCGAGAACAGGCCTAATCCCGAAGGGAAAACCGACAGCGCCCTGAAGGTGCTGAAGATTACAGACAAGAAAGGGAAAATAGCAGCCGTCATTACGAGGGTATCATGCCATGCTGTCGCAACGGGCGCGAAACATCTTATCACAGCAGATTACCCGGGCGCCATGAGGCCCCTCATTGAGAAAGCCTTTCCGGGTTCTCTCGCCATATTCTGGCAGGGAGTGGGAGCCGATGCCCGTCCAAGGCAGGTGGCAAACGGAAAGGAGTGGAGGGCGATGCAGCACAAAGAACTTCCCGTGATAGGCGAATGCCTTTTCACCGAGGTCATGGAAGTTCTTACCAACAGGATGACCCCCATTGAAAAGCTTGACCTGGGTTCCGCCCTGGAGGTTGTCAACCTTCCCGTTTCAGACTCAAGCATTACGAAAAAAGACCTTGAAAAACAGCTGAAGGAAGCAAAATATGACATTACCAAGACATGCATAAGAAAGATGCTTGCCATGAAAGAGCTTCCCGTGGATTTTCCCATGACCATACAGATGATAAGGTTCAACAGGCAGTTTTCCCTTGTCGGGATAGCCGCCGAGGTGCTTTGCGGTCTCGGGGAAAAGGTCGGGAAGAAAATATCGACCGAGTTTTCAATGGTACTCGGATACACCAACGGCGCCCACATATACCTGCCGTGCAAGGACGAGCTCAGGAGGGGAGGGTATGAAACCATGTCGGTTTACGATCTTCTGCCTTCTCCCCTTTCTCCCGAGCTGGAGGATATCCTGACAGGTAAGACGGCGGAGTTTGACAAGAAACTTAACCGAAACTGAAAAAGGCTGACACGGGAGGGAAAATGGAAAAAATCCTGATCGGATGGGGGCATGCGAGCATAACCCCGGACAGGTGCGTGAATCTTTTCGGGCATTTTTCTGAAAGGCTTACGGATAAGGTTAGGGACCCTGTAACGGCAACGGCCCTTTTCGTCGGTGACGAAAAGGATTATGCCGTTATGGTCTCATGCGATATTTGTGCCATTTACAGCCATGCCATAGACATGTTCCGGAAAGAGATAAAGAAACAGATACCGGAAATAGATCCTAAGAAGGTGGTATTCAATGCCACCCATACCCATGATGCTCCCGGATTGGCATCGTGGATATATCCTCCGGTTCCTGAAGGGGTCATGTCCCCGGATGAATACACCTTATTTTTCGTAGAAAGGGTAACTGAAGCCGTCAAAGAGGCATGGAAGAACCGGAAACCCGGCGGTGTGGCATGGGGTTACGGACAGGCTGTCGTGGGACATAACAGGAGGGCCTCGTACTTCAGGAATCCTTCCGGGAATAAGGGCGCATCGGGTTCTGTTGTCCATGGGACCAGTGCAATGTACGGGACGACTGACCATCCCCTTTTCAGCCACCTGGAGGGATATGCCGATCACGGCGTAGATCTCCTCTTTACTTTCAATGAGAAAAATGAGCTTACGGGAGTGGTGGTTAATGTCGCCTGCACGTCCCAGGAAACAGAGGGATTGAGAGAAATATCGGCTGATTTCTGGCATGAGACAAGGAACGGGATAAGGGAAAAGCTTGGGAAAAATATATATGTCCTGCCGCAATGTTCGGCGGCGGGCGACCTTTCTCCTCATCTCATGATCTACAAGAAAGCCAACGAAAGGATGCTGAAGCTGAAAGGGATAGATATGAGGCACGAGATAGCCAACAGGATAACCTCAGCGGTGGAAGATGTATATCCCTTTGCAAAAAAAGATATAAGAAAGAGTCTGCCTGTTGTGCACATGGTGAAGAAACTTAAGCTTAAGCGAAGGAAAATAACAAGCGCCGAACTAAAGGTAGTGAAGAAAGAATATGAAGGCTTGATGAAGAAGAAACCAAAGAATCATAACGAGGAGTATGTAAGATTTATTTACCTGAGAAGATGCAGGACAGTAATGGAAAAATACGATCTTCAGAGAAAGGAGCCTGAGTATCCCACGGAGGTTCACGTGATCCGCATAGGGGATATAGCGATTGCCACCAACCAGTTTGAGCTTTACCTTGATTACGGGCTCAGGATGAAGGCCCGTAGTCCTTTCATCCAGACTTTTATAGTCCAGTTGTCCGGCGGGGGAAGCTATCTTCCCACGGAGAGAGGTGTCAAGGGGGTGGGCTACAGCGCATCTGTGTATGATAACATAGTTGGTCCCGAAGGCGGACAGCAGCTTGTGGAGAAGACCCTGGAGATGCTCGGGCAATCATGTAAAAGCAAGACTGCCGGATCATGATCCCTGCCTGGTGTTAATAATCACGACAGGACGGTTGAGCCGGTAATGCGGAAAATATCCGCGTTACCGGCATCCGTTTCTTATTTTTTCACAGACAGCTCTTCCCTCACGGCTTTCCATCTCTTCTTCATATCGTCCATGTAATGCATCGGTTCGAAACCCATCTTAAGATACGTATTTATTGCGGCCAGCCGCCAGTCGTCGGTGGAAAGGTAGATGTGCCTGTATCCCGACTTTATGAGCTTTTCAACAGATTTCATGGAGATTATGTAGCCGAGTTTCTTACCCCTATGTTCAGGATCTACCGCTACCCAACCGAGGACACCTCCCTGAGGATGCAAATCTGTAGGATAGTTCTGGGCGCATGCTGTTGCCACTATCCTGTTTGTCTTCCTGTGGACGATGAAAAAGATTCCTTCCGGAAGGGCCGTCCTTAAAACGCTTTCCACGCCATTCCAATTTTCAAAACCTGCGCTCTGCATTACCTTAATGTAACTCTCTTCGTCTCCCTTCCTGTAGGTGCGAAGCATATAACCCGCCGGAAGACCCGGAACGACTGCCTTCCTGAAGTTCTTTTCGGGGAAAATCATGTGAAGCTGGAGTTTTGGCTCCTGAGCGGCCTTTTCTATAATACCTGCAGCATTGGAATAAAAAACTTTTTCAATGTCCTCTTTTCCCAGTCCTGTCTTTTGTGCGGCGTCAATGAAGGCAAGGATTTCCTCGTAAAGGAAGAAGGTGAGTTTTTTCGCCTCGCTTCCGCTCACTTCCCTCATGTTTTTGTCGCCTGAAACATCCCCGTAAAGGCCTTTCGGAACCAGGTTTACGTATATCTCGTTCTCGCATATCCTGCGCATTCTCATGCGAAGGATGGGCAGGTCGCTTCCGAAGATTATCCTGCCGGGGCCGACCGTTTCTATAAGCTGCCTGAAAACAGTTGCGTTGGTGTTTGCGCATATGTCGAAATACATCTTTTCGGTTTTGCCCAGAACCTTGAATGCGTCCCCGACATCGGTGGGACAATAAGCCCTTCCCACGTGCGCTATGACAAGTTTTATGTTCGGGTACTTGCTTTCTATTTCCAGCATCTGCTCAAGGTTCACGGGATCTTTCAGCCTGGCGTCCCTCGGTATGTGCAGTATAAGTATCTTGCCATGCCTGTTGAGCACGCTTAACTGGTGGTGCGGCATGAAATCAAATATGCGTATTTCTTTGGCAGGGATGCAGGATGGCGCAAATGTAAGGTAAGGTTTGGCTCCCAGGAAATTTCCTTCCTTCAGCTTCAGCGCAAATTCCTCCGCGCTCCATTCGGGGCGGCAGAGCATCAGGGAAGGGAGCTTGTATTTCTTTGCCGATCTCGCAACGTAGGCGTTCAGTTTGTCCGTGTCAAAGTCTTTTGAAGGACTGTTGAATATAAGGGGTGTGACTTTCTTGCCCGGCAGCATCAGCCTGTACGTTTCAATGAGATGCTCAACGGGATTTTCGTCAGCAACCCTCGAAGGCCACTTCACAACCCGGTTTTTTTGTTTCTTCTTGAATTCTTTCAGCCATACGTGGGTGTGAATATCAATGATTTTATCTGGAAGAAAATCCCTTATCTTCTCTTCGTAAACCTTCCTGTCAATATCCTTTACCTCAAATAGTTTTTTCATCTTCTCTCCTGTTATTTCATCGCCCCGAGGGCTTTAAGGTGCATTTCAGCATAGTTCTTTACCCATTCGTCTATCATGTCCGGGACCTTCTCCGATTTGCCTTCCTTTATAAGTCCATACAGTTTTTCCCTGAAAAGGAGGCCTTCATCATAGAGTGTTTTTTCAAGCTTCCGTATGTTGTCAAAAGAGAGGTTTGTCTTTTTCCCAATGTCGTCTATCGTACCGTCAAACAGTGCAAGCGGCGTCTTCCTTCCGCCGGTAAAGAGTGGGAATGGAACAGAACGGGCAGGGAAACAAACCCATACAATAGTCAGATATTCGGGATATTCCGGATGTATATCGGCTGACATCCCGGAAATGCTCGTTCTGACAAGAGTATCTCTTGACACATCGTGGAAAGTCAGGAAGGAAATCGGCCGTTCCGTTTCAAGCAGGCGCTGTGCAGATTTCCTTGTGATATGGGGTTTGCCCTCAATATAACTGAACTTGAGGGAATTCCTGTCGGAACTGTTTGTTACGTCGAGTATGCGTCCGTGGCGGTCAACTAATGTCCACCTCTGCCCTATGGTGCCGCCCGAGTACCATCCTTTGGATACGAAATCCTGCAGAATTGAAAGGGCTTCCTTGCAGTCCGCCGCTTTTTCAAGAATATATCTCGTTATGGCTGTTGTTCTTCTGTACTTTGG
>JAKPNC010000119.1 GCA_029548585.1 bacterium
TACGTGTCTTCTATATTTTTATCTTCATCTGTGAGCCTGACGGGCTGTCCGGCTTTTATGGAATTATTTCTCGCGTCTATGGTAACCCTTACCATCCATATCTTTTTTATGTTTGTTCCAGTAGTATCCTCAAATACAATCTGGCTCATATCTGGGTTAAAGGCAGGGTTTGACGCAGTTGTTAGTGTCCATGGAGCAGGATTACCAGTTGAATCAACAGCTACCGAGCCAAGAAGAGTCGAAACGCCTGTAGGAAGATACTGTACCTCAATGTCACCTTCCCCCCTGACATATACGCCCCATCTGCCATCAGAAGAAATGTTCGGTTGCTGAAAAGAATCAATTGGTATTATATCATCAAATGCAATTACATCATTTCCAGACCCATCGTGATTTATCTTCACAATTCTCTGCATGGCTTCATCGAATAATATTGTACCGCCATTGCCCGAAAGGGAAGGATTCGCTTTGCTTCCAATCGGAGGGTTTGCTGGTTGTGTAATCTGTATAAGGCCGGTGGTGCTTCCGTCTTCATTCGCATCCGCCCTGCTTATTTCCGTATCCACTCCGTTCTCATTATTGAATACAAAGCGGGTATCGCTGAGGGCTACGGGGAATTCTCCAATGGTCGTGGTAGTAGACACGCCCCAGTTGGAAAGGCCTGAAAGGGCGATCGTCCTCTCAAACTTGGCTCCGTTGCTCTGGACAGGCACGAGTGCGTTGAAGTTTGTCTGCCAGACGCTTACCTGTCCCGTGATATCGGCCGAGTAGAACATGTCTCCCGTTGTATCGGTGAGGACGGCTCCAGGGGTTGAAGCATTACCATAGAAGGAAGGCTCAAACTCGTCGTTGAGGCTTGTAGCCGTTACGGGTGTCTCTATGCCCGAGTTGAGGTCCCTGACGTATATGTCGCTCTTTTCATACCCGTAATTTCCCGCTACCTGCTTGGCGTATATGAGCACGTCGGAATCTAATGCCGACTTGTTGACGTTGCTCACCAATCTTCCATACCTGGGGGTGGGGCTCTCGTTGGTTGTTACCGGCGTAACAAAGCCCGTGGCGGAATCTATTGTGAATATATCCTGTATGCCGTTCTTAACCCCAACGTATGCTATCGTGGCGCCATCGGCAAGGAATACGGGGTGCTTGATCTGCCTGTTTATCTCCTCCCGAAGCTGTTTGCTCTGCTTTGTGGCAAAATCATATACCCAGAGTTGGTGGGTGCCCGTCGCCTGGTTGGTATCCTTCGTGTAGGCGAGCAAACCCGTTGTGGCCCCGTCGGAATCAGGCGAAAGGGTGGCATACCTCAGGTTATAGGTAGAGTCCGACCTGAGAGCCGGTGTTGCAGGTGTCAGCGTGGTGCCTGCCTGGGAGCTGACCAGGTATACAGCATAAAGGTCTCCAGGGTTTGCGGTGAAGAGAATCTTCTTGCCGTCAGCCGTGAATGCCGGGTTGAGGATGGTCGCGTTGGCATTAACGACAACCGTGCGGGTCGTGCCCGTGGCGATATTCTGCACCTTCATGTTGCCTGTGGCTGTAACCTCACCGTTGAGAGCGGTATCACTTGTATTTCTTACAACATCTTCCACGTAAAGAAGCTGGCCCTCGTTTCTTGCCTGAGCTATGCCTGAAAAAGCAAATACCGCGGCAAGAATAAGAGCCACTGATCCAAACCATCTTAATCTGCTCATATTCTTTTCCTCCTTTGTTTTATAAGAATGTCTATGTCACCCTTTTCCGCCTTTACATCCCTTATTATTACAAGAGTTTACCATTTCGGGAGATAAAGGATGTCAGTTACATGAGGCAGGGAAAGGGCCGCCCTGCAAAATGAAACCTGATCTCCCTTGGTTTTGCCCATCACCTCCTTGCAAAATAGGGTTCCGCCGTATGAAGCGGTTACGGAATTTAAAAAGGTTGTCAGACTCCAGATATTCTTTTCAACGATATCTTTTATCCCTCAGTTTTCAAAATATTTTTCCTGCTTTCAAGGCGTCCTTACGTTATTGAAATTTTATAACATAATGATAGCAAAGCACTTTCCTTTTGTCAAGTTTTTAAGCCAAACTTCCAACCTCGTAAGTTGCCTCTGCATAACCCTTTAATATCAACACTTTGACACTTCCGACCGCGCAGTTTAACATATTGCATTTCATGGTTCACTTCTTGTCCGTCAGTTTAACCCCACCGACTTGCGCAGGGTCAGCACCACGTCGCTTATGTCAACCTCTCCGTCTCCGTTCATGTCTCCCCTGAGGATTATCCATGCAGGGTAGGCCGGTACGTACTGGCTTCCCTTAACTTCCACGTCGAGCCCAATGGACATTCTCAGGCAGAGGACAACGTCTATGATGTTGACGTCCTCATCGGAATTGATGTCTCCCCCTTCCATGAGATAAGAGAGACCCGCCCGGGATACATAAGGTATGCCCAGCCCCTTGTCGGAGAGAAGATTTATGCCGCTTGCGGAGAGAAGGCTTCCTTCGTCGGGGTAATCGCCGCCCGCGGCGGCCGCCTTTATCACTATTATACTGCCGTCCCCGGAGGTCCCGACCGCAGGGCCGGCGCCTTCTACGAGAAGTTGTCCGGGAATGGAGGAGTCGGCGTCAAGGATCCATCCTTCAGGGTTAAGGCTTCCAGGCAGAAGAGACGCGCCTGCCTGGGACATGTCGAAAAGAAGGGGATCGTATTCGAGCACGAAAGAAAATTCAGCAAGGCCCTCGCCGCTTGTAAGGCGCACTGGGATGGAAACCGTTGAGTCCCCCGGCTTAAAGATGATCGGGGGTATGTAGAGCCTCGTATGGACGATAACCGCGACCTGGGCCGTCCTGGACTCGCCGCCGCCCTCGCCCCTGACTGTAACCATGTAGGTCTCCGGCCTGGTATCGGCCGATATTCCTATATCCAGAAGGA
>JAKPNC010000125.1 GCA_029548585.1 bacterium
CGTCGCTGTTGGGTATGAAGAGGTCTCCGCAACGAAGCGCGAAACATGCGGCTCCCCAGAGCATGTTTGTTTCAACGTTATCCCAGTTCCCCTCGTTGATATCTATCCCGTACCTGTAATTATTGAAAAGCTCTCCCAGCAGGGGATTTCCCATCACTATGTCACAGCCGGTTTGCATGTAGCCCCACGGGGGAAGCCTCTTCCTCATCTCCTGCGTCCACCAGCTTCTCAGTTCGTAACCGCTCTTCTCCTTTCTCGAAAAAAGAGGTCGGCTGTCTTCGAACGAGTAGCTCCAGAGGTCGTGCTTGACTCCTTCAAATCCGTATTCCGTGATAAGCCTGTCAAGGGCCTTTTCCATGTAGCTTCTCACTTCGGGGATGCTTATGTCAAGGATGCGCGGACCCTTTTCCGAGGGGAACCTGTCATAGAGCCATTCCGGATGTTCTTTCGCAAGGCGCGTTTTTCTCTCTATCATGTTTGCTATCCAGATGGAGGGTTTCATCCCCGTCTGCCGAACCCTGTCTGCAAATTTTTTCATGCCTTCAGGGAACTTGTTCGGGTCTATGTCTTGTTCGCCTTCGTAGGGTACGCTCATTCCTCCTTTGAAATCCCCGGTTTTTCCATAACCCCAGTCTATGTAAATCCATTCCACCGCGGGAAGATTTTTCCTGGCAAATTCCGCGGTTTTCAGTATCCTTTCCTGGTCTATGTCCTGGACGGGGCCGTCGTTGGAAGAGCCCCACATGACCGAATGGCGGTTTGTGGGGGTTCTGCCGCGGCTGACCGGCAGGTGCTTTCTCAATTCATCGAGATAGCCGGAGAAGATTCTGCCTATGTCACCGGCTTCAGTTGTTGTGCCGATGTACCATGTGTCGCCGTCCAGGGTTTCCCCTGGAAGAAAAATCCTGTAATCGATTCCCTTGAGGGAAGAGAATATTTCCCATGCGACCCTGCCTTTTTCATGGCGGAAAACGTAGTTATGGTAGAAAACCTTCTGGCTGAGACTCCCGTGGACCAGTCCTCTTGGCGAGTCATGGTTCGACAGGAGCGCCGCGGGGAACGGCTGGTAGGGCGAGGCCCCTATCCTTTCGCACGTTATTGCAGGGTCGAAGTATTTTGTTTCCTCGAGAAGGCAGTCCCAGCCGCTCTTCTTGACAAGCTCAGGGGTGAGCTTCAAATCCACCGGCATAGCCATCATCTTGTATATGCGGGGGTTTTCGACATGGTAGTAATAATCTTTTTCAGGAGCGCATCCTTTTCCGAAACCGATGCCTTTCAGTACGAGAGCAGTTTCTTTCAGGTGCAATGTTTTTCCGGAGACATTCCTTATGCTGCGGCTCCATGTGCTTCTGCCTGCATCCCAGGCAAACCATACGGTTTCTTCCACGCCGCCGTAAAAGTTATATATGAGACCCCTTCTTGTTTTCCTGTTTATTTCAACTTCCGTTCGTTCAGGCAAAAGGTCTCCCGATTCCAACCTGATTAAAAATCCCGCTGAAATATCCCTGCAATCCGTTATTTCTGAGAGAATGCCGTTCACTTTTTTCATTTGGCTCCCCGTTGTTATTCGCGCCTTTTCAACGCGGTATGATTTTTTTTACTGCATCGGCAACGTCTTCTGCCGAAGGAACGCAAGCATCTTCAAGAACCGGAGAAAACGGTATGGGTACATTCAGCCCGCCGAGGACTTTCGGAGGAGCATCGAGATAGTCAAACGCCTGTTCCGACACCTGCCTTACTATCTCGGCCCCGAAACCGCATCTTTCCGGAGCTTCATGCAGTACAAGCAGCCTTCCCGTTTTTTTCAGGGAACCTGCTATCGTTTCAATATCGAGGGGCACAAGCGTTCTCGGGTCGATAACCTCCATCTCTATTTCTTCGGAAAGCATTCCTGCCGCTTCAAGAGCTTTAGGCACCATGTTGGAAAGAGCCACAACGGTTATGTCTTTTCCTTTTCTTTTAATATCTGCCTGGCCCAGGGGGATGAGGTATTCTTCCCGGGGAACCGGCCCTTTTTTGAAATAGAGTATCCTGTTTTCAAGGAAGATAACGGGGCTGTCATCCCTTATGCTTGTTTTCAGGAGACCTTTGGCGTCGTAAGGGGTTGAAGGCATCACAACCTTCAGCCCCGGGGTATGAGCAAACCATGCCTCAAGGCTCTGGCTGTGCTGGGCGGCCTCCCTGGTACCTATGCCGTAAGGAGCCCTGATAACAAGGGGGGCTTTTATCCGGTTGCCCGACATGAAAGAAACCTTGGCCGCCTGGTTTATCACCTGGTCCATTGCGGTGGTGATAAAATCGAGATACATGATTTCCGCCACGGGTCTCAAGCCTGCCATGGCCGCTCCCACCGCAAGACCAGTAAACCCGGATTCCGATATCGGGGCATCCCTGACCCTCTCCGGCCCGAATTTTTCAAAGAGTCCCTCCGTGGCCCTGAATGCCCCTCCGGCACAGCTCACTTCTTCCCCTATGATAAAAACTCCGGTATCATTCTCCATTTCTTCCATTAGGGCTTCATTGACGGCTTCTACGTATTTTATCTCTCTCATTTCAATGCTCCTTTAGAACCGTCTATATCCATCGCCTCTTCTCTGAACTTCTTCCTGTCTGGCAGCGGGGCTGACAGGGCAAATTGTTCAGCCTCTTTTATCTCTTCTGCAACTTCTTCTCTTATCTTTCTTAAATCATCCGGGCCGGCAATGCCTTCATTCAGAATCCATTTTTCCGAGAGCTTTATGGGATCTCTTTCCTTCCATTTGTCTATTTCTTCTTTTTTTCTCATGTCTCCGGCCACCATGCAGTGGGGGTCTATGCGGTAGGTCTTGCACTCGAGAAGAGACGGACCCGCTCCGTCTCGCGCCCTTGCCACTGCTTTCTCTGCCGCCGTGTATACATCCGACAGGCTGTTTCCATCCACCGCCTCGCCGGGCATTCCGTACCCTGAAGCTCTTTGTGCAACGTCCTTTATGCAAATAGTTTCCGAAACCGGGGTATTTACGGCGTAACAGTTGTTTTCACAAACGAAAATGACGGGCAATTTCCACAGTGAAGCAAGATTCAGAGATTCATGGAAAGTACCCTGGCTTGCAGCCCCGTCCCCGAAGTAGCAGACCGATACCTGCTTTGTTTTCAGGTATTTTGCGCGGTAAGCGGCACCCGTGGCAAGAGGAAGCCCCGCTCCGACAATGCCGTTGCCTCCCATGAAATTTATCTCCGTGTCAAACAGGTGCATGGATCCGCCTCTTCCAGAGGAACAACCGGCCTCTTTTCCCATCAGTTCGGCCAGCATTTTTTTAATGCTGCCTCCTTTTGCTATGAAATGGCCGTGACCCCGGTGGGTGCTGAAAACATAATCATCTTTATTCAAGAGCATGGAAACACCGGCCGCGATCGCTTCCTCGCCTATGTACGTGTGGAGGGCGCCCATGAAATTCCCTGCAAGAAGATTTTCTTTATGCATCTTTTTTGCGTGCTCCTCAAAAAGCCTTATCCTGTACATTATCCTTAAAGCTTCAGGCATCGTCTCTTTTTTCATGGGGATATTTCTCCTTTATGACCGGTGAGGAGCCAGCCGAAGTTATAAGCGGGATCTTCCTTCCCGAAGGCAAGAAGAGATTTTTCAAGTATCCTGTAATCTGTCCACCTGTTCATATAGCTCTTGAAATTGCCCCTTCCCTCCTCTTTGTAATTTACCCACCTGATGACGTTAAATCTGTACCTGTCGCCGGTATAGGGAAGGGAACCGTACGGTATCCGGAAAAAAGCAGACCATGAGCCATCATGCATGTAAACGGAAGCGCTCCAGTTAAAACTCTTTTTAGAATAATCCCGGTGCGTAAGCTTTCCGGAGTTCATTTCTCCGCTTGAGTTTACCGTGAAAGAAGATCGTGGAAAAAGCCGTTTTGTCTCAATCTGGAGTTCAACGCTTTCCATGCAGGTAAAATCGTCTTTTCCTTTGCTTAGGAGTCCTTCCATGTCCGGTGTCTGGCACCTGACGGTGAAATAAATCGCATCCCTGCTGCAAGCGGCTTTCCATGTTGTCCTGTGAAGTTTGGCAAAATCGCCCCGTTCGGGTTTGAACGCCAAATCCTTCTTGTCAAAATAAAACCAGAAAGGCAAATCTTCTTCCGGAAGTTTATCAAAAATGGCGTCAACGCTTTTCTTCGGAAGGTCTTTTGCATCTGCCCCGCATTCATAAACGGGAGGCTCTGGTTTTTCCCCCGTATATGCCGGGAATAAAATATGTCCTTTTTTTATCTCTTCTTCCACCCGGGGAAAATCTTCTCTGACTATTTTTTCAAGATGCCTCATGCGCCACGAAATCTTTTCGGGAAAATACTTGTATCCCTCGGCTTCCGCGTGGAAACCCAGCCGCGGGTCTTTTTGTGCAAGTTCCAGCAGCTTTTTATCCCTGCCAATTTCTTCCTGGACAATCTTCTTCATATCAGCAAGGATTTTCAGTCTCGATGTACCCTTCATGCACATCATTTTTTCCCTGAGGTCGTAGAACCTGAGGATATTGTATCCGCTTTCAAACTGTATCCCGAGAGCTTCGTCCACCCGGAGTTTTTCTTCCATTTCCGGGTCAGCTTTGCCTGCCGCCAAATCTTTTTTCAATATCCCCACACCTTTATTCCATTCTCTTGACATCTCTTTGCATAGATTGAGTATTTCGGGTATCGTGTGGGTGTAGGAGAATGACTGTCCTATCCTGTCTCCGCTGGGGGGATAGCATATCCTCCATGTGGGAGCGAGAGGCTTATTCCGGGGTTTCAGGTATAGGGGCCACACGGGACCGTCGTGCATGGGCCCGTAATAACCGAACAAGGCGTTCATGGGGTAGTTGGAGTATGCGTCCCTGAATATCTTCCACGCCTTTACGGCTTTTCTTCCATCCCCGGGCCACCAGCAACCTGCCAGTTTTTTCAGGAAGGCGTCCTCGCTTTTTGGAAACGGAGCGAAGGCAAGCTCTCCGGCAGCTTTTGTCATAAGCCCGGGGTACGCCCCGAAGAACCAGCACTGCATGACCCCGCTGACTCCCAGCTGGTGCATGGCTTTATACTTGCGGTAGAGGTTGCCAGGGACGGAAACCCACGGGACGGTTGCTACTTCGTGAGAACAGCTTACCTGTATCTTGGCAAAAACAGGAGTGCCGGCCTCAACGGCGTTTTTACAGCATCTCCTGAAAAGTTCGCTCGGCCCCACGTAAGAAAGCCAGTAATCCCCCGCATACCTGGTCTTTCCAAGCTGTTTCGCCCTTCCTGCCGACTCAAAGTTCAACTGCAGGACAATGTCCCGGGGCATTTTCCCTGCGGCTTCTTCGGTGGCTTTTTCTCCCCAGCCTATATACTGGCTGTAATGCCAGGAGATAAGCTGTGCTGAAGGGTTTGCCCTGTGCATGCCTCTTGCCATTATTGAAAGCATTTCGGCTACCACTTCGGCAGGATCCCTCTTACTGCAGAGCGGGCAGTTGTTGTTCGAGTTGGTTCCTGCATAACAGTTGGTCGGCCTTTCCCCCACGGATATGTTTATCAACCCTCCGAGGTGCGGCACCCTGCTGAAGAGCGTATATGACGCTTCTTCGATATACGCCTTCCCCTTTTC
This sequence comes from bacterium, assembly GCA_029548585.1. Lineage (GTDB taxonomy): Bacteria > Ratteibacteria > UBA8468 > B48-G9 > JAFGKM01 > JALNXB01. The sequence goes on from JAKPNC010000125.1 coordinate 5,608, forward strand.
CGTTGACGTGCAGAAATAGGAGAAAGCGTTGTTGTTGTGCCCCTGGATTTCAGGGTATTTTTTTATCATGGAACTGCCTGAGGGAAACGCCAGCGGCTCTATGCAGAACGGGTAAATCTTTATCCCGTATCGCCGGCACTTGTTCACTGTGCTTCTTAATTTTTCAAGCCTCCGTTCTGCGTGCCTCCCGTATTCGGGGATAATTTCAGAAGGTACTGTGTCAGCAAAGGTTATTGTCAGCCACAGCCCGTTTACCCCGTCATGTGCGAGTCTGTTGAGATATTCTTCGGAGTAGTAGTCTGTATCGTCGTTCAGCTCGTCCCTGTTTTTGGGCGGCCGGTTTATGGGGCCATAACAGCATCTCGATATGCGGGTTTTTATCACGGGGAATCTCTTTATCTTTCCGGGCGCAAGGAAAGGTCCTCCCGAACGCAGGAGCTCGTCTTCAAGGTAGACCAGCGCGCGCCTTATTCCCTCGGTGTCGCCGGACATTATCTCTATTCCATTTTTCTTCACCGAAATGATATATTCCTCAAACACGGATGTTTTCGTTTTTCTTATGGCAACAGGGAAATCTCCGTTTACAGGTATTTCGCCGGCCTCAAGAAACCTTTCAAAATCTTCAAAGGCGGTATCAAGCAGCCCTTCCGGGTCGGGAAATTTATTTGCGATTCTGACGCCGTTTTTAATGGATATCTCACCCCCTTTTGCACGGGTTCTCTTCCATTTAAACGGCTTATGCAGAGGTTCGCTCAGCAGTTTTATAAAACCCCAGTCTTTCTCTTCGGGCTGTTTGGGTTCCGGTTCCGGGTTTTGCAGGTATCCCATATCTCCTCCAAACGGTTGATTTCTCCCGCATGATTCAAAAGAAACGTAACCTGAATGCCCCTTATGAAACACGGGGAATTTTTACTCGCCTTCGCAGATTTATCCTCTCTACCCTCCTGCGCTAAAGCTTCGGAGGGTAAACCTTTGTGAAAGAAGGAAGCCGCGGGCTGTGCCCGTAGGAGCTCCACTATTCATTATATCACTACACAGGAAGAAGGGATAATCACAGTGTCGTTTATTAAGTGGGGGATTAGGGAGGAATCCTGATCAATGAAGAGGGATCGGAAATTCAGATTATCCTGCAATTACATGAAGTGCTTTAACTTTCTGTCCAAACAAAGGAGATAGACTCGCTCCGGAGAACCCATAAAGCTTGTCTGCCGTAGCCCTGGTGTGGGAGCGGGGTTCTTCAACAGTATAGTCTATAGATTTACAAGCCCCCATCATCCTGATCCTCCTCCGCTAAAACTGCGGACGGGTATGCCCTCTCCCCTGTGAGTAGGGGGGAAGACGTTCATTTCAACGAACTTAAAATTTTATATCTTAATCCAAATCTGATCCTTTATAGATTGACTTTTTAATGGAAAGATATTAAAGTATCAAAACGGAAGGTTTTCATGTTTTCTCAATATTATTCTGCTGTTCAGCGTCTGCGTAGGGTCTGGCGCTTCCAGCGGAAGCTCTATGCGGACGGCAAGAACAGGTTTGTGAAAAACGGTCGAAAATACGGCACTATTTGCGAGGTGAACATGAGAAAATTATTTTGTGCTTTCCTGCTGGCAGCCATGGCGGTTGCCGGAGCAGGCGCCGAAAATGATGGTTATAATGAATGGATTAAGAGAAGAGAGGCTTTAACGAAGGATAAAAGCGTCGTGAGATATTACACTTTCGAGGATTTGAAAGACAGCAAAAGCATAGTGAAAGACCTCAGTCCCTCCGGAGCCGACCTGACTTTTGTGCCTTTTAAGGATGTGAAGACCGGCGAGGTTTTTGACGACCTCCAGGTGATAGAGGGAAGGTGGCCCGAAAAGAAAGCGGTGAGGCTTGACAGGGGCTGGCTGCAGGGAAAGCCTGCGGATATAGCGAACAAGCAGTTCACCGTGGAGATATGGTTCAGGAAAAACGGTCCCGGAAGTGTCAGGATCCCGGATGGCGCCCAGAGGGGATATATTATATCCTCTCCGGCGGGGTGGGGTGCAGGATGGAGGGTCAAGACTGAATATGCGCCTTCTCCCTGGCTTACCTTCGATATAGGTATCGAGAAGAATAATGTCCGCGCAAAAAGCGATAAGATGTATGCCGACAAAATATGGCATCATCTTGCGGCCACGTGGGACGGCAGGGAGATGAAACTTTATGTTGACGGGACGATGGTTGCTTCAACCGAATATTCAGGGGAGTATATACCGTCAAAAGAATTTTTTAAAATAGGATATCGCAGCGGAGGATCTGTTCTTCTGGATATGGACGAGGTTGTTATATATAACAGGGCGTTAAGCGCGCAGGAGATTGAAAAAGCGGGCAAGGGTTTTTCAAGCGTATCGGCAGAAGATGTTTTCTCAAAAGCCGACTCGTATATCAGGTCGGGGGATTACGATAACGCCCGCGCAGAGTATGGAAAACTGAAAGGCCTGCCCAGTTTCGGCAGGGAACTGGCGCTTTTCAACATAGCTGAAACATACATGCTGGAGAAAAACTATGCCGGCGCACACAGGACTTTCAGCGAAATTTATTCCATACCGGGCCTGACGCCCTATTACCGTATATACGGTCTCTTCAGGGAAGCGCAGGTGTACCTTGAGCAGAAGAATTACGGCGGCGCGAGAGAGCTTTACCGGCAGGCGGCAGGCGCCAAAGGAGCGAGTCCGCACCATGTCTTCAGGGCCAATCTTTTTATCGGGGATACTTACAGGGATGAACGGAAATATTCCCTGGCAAGACAGGTATACGAGAAAATATTGAGAGAAGAGGAAAACTCTCCTTTTCCCAATGACGGGTACAGGCTTAACCTGTGCGAAAGGCTTGATTCCATAGACGGGCTTGGTGACGGCGCCGTTTTTAAAAGCGAACGTCAGAAAAGGGCGGAACGGGTGAAAAGCCCGAAACATGCAATATACGTGTCGTTAAAGGGAAAAGATTACAACCCCGGCACGAAAGAGAAACCTTTCGCGACGATAAAGAGGGCGAAGGAAGAGATAAGAAAGATAAAAGAAAAGGGTCTGCCGGAAGGCGGTATAACGGTATACCTGCGCGGAGGAAGATATTTTATTTCTGAGAGCATTCTTTTCGGCAAGGATGATTCTGGAAATGAAAATGCTCCCGTGGTATATCGCAGTTATTCAGGGGAAGAGGCAAGGTTCATAGGCGGCAGCCAGGTCTCAAACTTCAAGCTTCTGACCGATCCGGGGACGCTTAAGCTCCTGCCACCTGAAGCCCGCGGCAAGGTGTGGGCGGCCGACCTTAAAGAGGCGGGTATTACGCAGTACGGAAAGCTCCTTAACAGGGGCGCGTATGCCGACTTTATTAAAAATCCGGGTCTGCCGGGGGCCCTTGAGCTTATCTTCAACGGGAAAATAATGACCCTCTCGCGCTGGCCCAACGATGGATGGGTAAGAGTTGCAGGGCTATCCGACCCGGACGGGGAATTCCGGAACACCCCTTACCAGAAGAATAAATTCATCTATTCGGACGAAAGGCCGGGAAGGTGGCTTGAAGAGAAAGAAGTGTGGATCAAGGGATACCTGGAAGGTTCCAAGCCATACGAAGTGAAACACGTGAGAATAAAAAATATTGATGCGGAAAAGAAAAGCATTGAAACTGAGACCGTTCCAGGTCCTTCCCGGTGGGAAAATACCCTGTTTCAGCCGAAGAGCCCGTATTATGCTTACAACCTGCTAAGCGAGATAGATATGCCCGGGGAGTGGTACCTTGACAGAGAGACAGGGATGCTCTATTTTTATCCGCCCGAACCCCTGGAAAACAGCGAGGTTATACTTTCAACCCTCGACGGGCCCCTGGTGAAGCTGGAAGGCGCTTCCAACATTATTTTCCACGATCTTGTCCTGGAAGGAACGTGGCGAAGCGCCGTGGAGATCCTGGGAGGAAGAAATAACCTCGTAGCGGGCAGTGTCATCCGCAACGCGGGACAGTTCGGTGTAATCATGAAAGACGGATGGGAAAACGGGGTTGTGGGCTGTGATATACATGATACGGGAGAAGGCGGCATCCTGCTTGACGGTGGAGACAGGCTGAAGCTCATCCCTTCAAACCATTATGCTGACAATAACCACATATACCGGTTCAACAGGTTTGACGGTGGATACAGGCCGGCGCTGAAGATAAGAGGCATTGGCCAGAGGGTTTCCCATAACCTTATCCACGATGGTCCCCACATGGCGATAAGGTTTGAATCAAATGACCACATTATAGAATATAACGAGCTGTACGATGCCCCGTCGGAATCCAGGGAAATAGGAGCCATAAATATTTACGGCGAACCGTGGTACCTCATGAACAGGGGGACGGTAATCAGGAACAATTTCTTCCATCACGTCAGCTACCATTTTTCTCCCAATCTTACCCACGGACTGAACGCCATACATATAGACGCGATGAACGCGGGGCTTGTCCTGACAGACAACATTTTTTACAGGGTTCCCCTGGGAGTATCCAGCACCTATCCCGGAAACTACCTGACAGACAACCTTTTTGTCGACGTTGATGGCATAGGCCTGGTACAGGGAGACCGGTCCAACATTTTCTGCAAAGGCCAGGACATTGATGCCGGGCCCAATTACAGCATAGTAAACGGCCTGGCGGTTCGCCTTGGAAGCATGAGGTATAAACAGCCGCCGTGGAATTACAGGTATCCCCCCCTGGTGGGAATGATGGAAAAAGAGCCCGCGGTATGGGGAAAGATCCAGGGCAGCGTAATAGAGAGAAACGTCAACACGGGAGGCAGGTTCATTTCCTTTGGCAGCGGCACCCGGGAAACCACCCGGTTCGGGGACAACTGGGACGGAGAGAAACCTTTCCTTGTGGATAAAGAACATATGGATTTCAGGCTCAGGGCAGGATCTCCGGTTTACGGGCTTTCAGGCTGTAATCCTCTTCCTTTTGAAGAAACAGGACTGTACGAGGATGAACTTCGCGCAACCTGGCCCGTAACAAGAGGGCCGGTAAAATACTACAAGGCAGACTGGAAACCCGTGGAAGAGTTGAAACAAACCACGATGGCGGCCCTGCCGCGGGTGAGCAAATCCCTGGGATACAGGATCAGCCGCAGGACGGTACCCGTCACTATTGACGGGAAACTTGATGCGAAAGAATGGCTTGGCCTGGATAAAAGCAAAGCCATGGTGATAAAACAGTACTACACGGGAGAAGAAAAAAAGGGTCCTCCGAGCTATGCCTGGCTTTTGTATGACGACGAATATCTTTACATTGCGACAATGCACGATCCCGATCCCTATGTAGAGAATATGCCTGCACGTCTCAGGGAATTCATGCCCGTTATAGAGATAGCCGTGGAAAGCCAGATGGGAGCCCACAGCCAGGGATGGTGGATGGAGGACATGCCTACGGGCCCCATATATGTGTTCGATGCCAGTGTCACCGATGATTTCCGCGTGAGGTCGGGAGACATGTTTGGAATGCCCCATGACAGGGTTGTAAAGCTTGAAGCTGAATCCGAATACAAGGCGGTTTTTCTAAACAAGGAGTCTATTTCGTGGACTTCGGAAGTAAAGATACCCATGAAGCTGATAGGCATAAACCCCCGGGAGGTTGATAAGCTTGCTTTCAATATAGGCACGTATAAAAGAAGCGGCTGGTTTGCATGGGTTGCGACGGGCGCGCATATATGGCGTGTTGAAAATGCGGGCGTTATAGAATTTGCCAGGTAACGCCAGTTATTTGAAGGAGTTTTAACAAACGGATGATTGGGCGTTATACTGATTTGCAACTGAAATTACAGTAATAACAACTTGAGTTCGACATATGGCACGGGCCAAGGAAAGAAGCGAGGAAGAATATTTATTTATGTTGATGAAGCTTTCTACGAAGCCAACAAAGCTATATGTATGAAAACAATTTGGTATAGGCGGCAGTGTCAGGTATAGTCTCCCATGACGTATTTTCGGGCGACCTTTTCGAGTATTCCTGTTTCTCCGGCAAGATCAAGTATGGTTACTCTTCCCCTTATGAACCTGGCAAGAATCAATGAGTCGAGAACCAGTTCTTCTCCTGCTCCGAGTTTCGAGATATGAAGAGGTATGTCCGCTTTCTCATAAACCTTGCGGATCTTTTCAGTCTCGTAGACCATGGGGAAAGCCTTTCTCTTTATATCTTCCCATTTATCGTGAAGAGATTCCCTCAAAATCATTATCTGCCTCATCTTCTCCCTGAATTCCCTTTCAAGCAGAGTACCGGCCGTTGGAAAGAGAGAAACGAGCCGTTCAAACTCTTTGCCATATTCCTGGCTTGTTTCCTGAAGAAGGATTTTCACGTCCCCGGCGCTTAAATCCTTCATCTCTTCGTAAAGAAGGGAAGAAAATATCACGCCTGTCCCCACCTGTAGGCCGTGGTATGCAAAGATCTCTTCCCTGTATAGGTGGCTGTACATGTCAAGAAAATGGGAAATCAGGTGTTCGCCTCCGGAGGCGGGCGAGGATTTTCCTGCAATCGACATCGAGATGCCCCCCAGGTTGAGAGCTTCCATAAGTTTGTCCAATGTTTTTGGGTCCCTTTTCAGAAGCATGTCTCCCTTTTCCATGTATTCTTTTTCCGAGGCGCTGACAATCTCGTAAGGCATAGAACAGAAGCTCTCGCCGGTAATTATGGAAGATATCTGCCAGTCTGCGTTTGCGAAAGCTTTTGCAAGGCTGTCGGCAAAGCCGGCTTTAATAAGTTCCATGGGGGCATTGCTTAAAACCTCCTGGGACGAGAAGACCGCAAGGGCGGGTTTAACGGGGATGGTGAGTTTCAATCCTTCCTTTATGTATGCGGCCACTGGAGAGGTATAACCGTTCATGGAGGGGGCTGTGGGAAAAGATATGACGGGTTTGCCAGTTTCTTCTCCGGTTATCTTGCCGAGATCCGTCACCGTACCGGTACCCACGGTTACTATGATGTCTGCCGATCCGGCTTCCTTCCGTATTGCGGGAAGGTAAGATTCCCTTGCTGTAACTCTCTTCTCCTTTTCGGGAGATAATACTACGGGTGTAATGTTGAATTCCTTTTCGATGAGCTTCCCGTATTTCTCGCCGGCCGCCTCCCAGGTTATGGTGTCGGCAAGGAGAAGTATCTTATTTTTCCCCCCAGCTGCTTTTCTCAGGAATAACGGTATTTCCCCGGACGGCCCATTGTCAATATAAAGAGTCGAGACCCTGTGTATCTCCCCGCATCTTTTGCACCTGAACTCCCTGCCCATAAGATTTTCTATATCCATTGTTCCCTTTGCAATGACCCATATTCTTTCTTTTCTCCTGCTCTGCCGGCATGAAGTTTAAAGCATGGTTTGACAGGTTAAAGTTTTCCTTTATTCGTTTTTCTCTTCCGTCTCTTTTTCCCCTGTTTCCGCCAGCACCTTTTTAACCTCCGCCTCCGTATGCCTCAGCTTCTCCTTGCAGTACCGGAGAAGAAAGGAGGCTCTTTTTACCTTTTCAAGAAGGCTGTCCACCTCCACGTCCTCGTTTTCAATCGCTGAGACTATCTCTTCAAGTTCGGCAAGCGCCGCGGAATAAGTCATCTCGCTTTTCTTTGTCATGGTTCACCTCTTTCTTTAACCTCTGTTACCGTACTTACCGTTTTTCCCCTGTGGAGCCTGGTTTCAATGGAATCTCCCGGGGATATCCCGTCCGTATTTTTAAGGATGCTTCCATTTTTGTATGTGAGGGAGTATCCTTTTTCAAGAAGCCTTGCAGGGTTCATGAGTTCTATCTTTTCCCTGTGCCTGTCAAGGTCCGAGAGCCTGCTTTTCATTAAAGAGAGGCTGTTTCTCATAAGGTTTAATGGAACCTGCTGCAGCCTGAACTCGTTGTAAGCAATCCGTTTGGAGACCCCGTTCCTGAAATTGACTCCCGTTTCCGAGAACCGTTTTCCCTGGTTACGGAGGAAGAAACCTGTAAATATACTGAGATGCTTTCCGGCAGTTTCAACCAGGGAGTTCTGCGCCGAGAGTTCCTGTTTCATCCTGCTTTCAAGCCTTGTCCCTGCCTTGTCCAGCCTGTCTTCGAAATCCCTTGTCCTTGAGATAATAAACTCCGCCACAGCAGTGGGACTTATCATCCGGGTGTGGG
>JAKPNC010000157.1 GCA_029548585.1 bacterium
ACGGTATCCCTTCTCTCTGAGCCTCAGGCCTGCATTGTCTTCCCTGAGGATGAGCCTGTATTCCACCCTGGAAGTAAACATGCGGTACGGTTCCGGCGTTCCCCTGAAAGATAGATCGTCCAGCAGCACTCCTATGTAGGAGTCAGACCTTTCAAGGATGAAAGCGGGCTCGCCCCTGACCGCCAGCGCCGCGTTAATGCCGGCAACCAACCCCTGGGCGGCCGCTTCCTCGTAGCCCGTCGTCCCGTTGATCTGGCCTGCAAGGAAAAGCCTTCCAACCTTCCTGGTCTCCGTGGTGGGATATATCTGGGTAGGTTCCACCACGTCGTGTTCTATACCATAGCCGTATCTTGCTATCCGGACATTTTCCAGTCCCCTTATTGTCCTTATGAATTCATCCTGCACGTCTTCCGGCAGGCTTGTTGAGATACCGTTGGGGTAGTAGCGGCAGGCATCTCTTCCTTCAGGTTCGAGAAAAACATGGTGCCGCTGGTGGTGGGGAAACTTGACAACCTTGTCCTCAAGGGATGGACAGTACCTTACGCCTCTCCCCTTTATGACCCCTGAAAAGAGGGGGGACCGGTGAAGGTTCTCCCTTATTATCCTGTGGGTCTCCCCGTTGGTATACGTCATGTAGCAGGCCATCTGGCTCAGATTGAGCCTGCCGGTTGAAAGGGAAAAGGGTACGGGAGGATTATCTCCGTACTGGACCTCCAGTCCCGAAAAGTCTATGGTGGAACCATCCAGCCTGGCGCATGTTCCGGTTTTAAACCTAAGGATATCAAATCCCAGGTTTGAAAGCTGGGCTGAAAGGCTTATGCTGGACCCGGTATCCTCCATTCTTCCGCCGCTGTAATTTGAGAGGCCCACGTGGATGGTGCCGTTAAGGAAAGTGCCCGGGGCGAGAATGACGGTACGGCTACGGTACCGGGCATTTCCGCCGACTTCCACCCCGCAGGCGCATCCGTCCTTTAAAATAAGGGAACTGACCTCCCCTTCAAGGATTTCTATGGACGGAAATGAGGAGATAACCTTCTGCATGTAAAGCGGATAGAGGCCGCTGTCCACCTGCGCCCTTGAAGACCACACGGCAGGGCCCTTGGACCTGTTGAGGATGCGGAACTGGAGGGAACAGGCATCGGCCGCCCTGCCCATCTCTCCGCCGAGGGCATCGATTTCCTTTACAAGCTGTCCCTTTCCCACTCCTCCCACGGCAGGGTTGCAGGAAAGGCATCCGATCCTTGCGCGGCTGAATGTCACCATGAGGACATGCATGCCCATCCTTGAGGCGGCAAGGGAAGCCTCTATCCCGGCATGCCCTCCTCCAACCACTATGGCGTCATATTCCATTTTTTCCTTTATGGCTGCATGATATTGAAATAATCGGCAGCAGTCCTTTCTTGCCACGGGTAGCGGGAACGAATCTTATGCAGCGCTCTTTATTTTTTTCTTTCAAACAACCGTGGCAACAATAATTATAAACCATGCGGTTGAAACTCAAAATAGTGAATATTGCCCCGATATATGGTATCATAATAAAAATAAAGCGGGAGAACAAATGGTCAGATTTTATAATACTCTAACCAGGAAGAAG
>JAKPNC010000164.1 GCA_029548585.1 bacterium
ATTTTGCCAGGGAAAAAAAGCTGAGAGTGGTGGAAGATACCTGCCAGAGCACCGGCGCATCCCTGAAGGGAAAAAAACTGGGAACTTTCGGTGACATGGGATGCTACAGCTTCGACTACGTAAAGGTCATGACCACCGGAGAAGGGGGCATCGTGGTGACCGACTGCCCCGAGCTCTTCAGGCAGGCCGACTGTTACCACGACCACGGACACCCCCACCTTCCGGCAACCGGCAGGGGAGACGAAAAAAGGGCAAGGAAAGGATTTAACTTCAGGATGAACGAGATACAGGGCGCCCTGGGAATTGTGCAGTTGAAAAAGCTTGACTACATCGTAAGCAGGCAGAGAGAGAATAAGAAAGCCATAAAGGACATGATAAGCAAAACGGGGGGGATAGAGTTCAGGCGCCTCCTTGACAGCGAAGGAGACATATCTACCTTTCTGACCCTTCTCCTTCCCGACAGTGAAAGGGCTGCAAAGTTCAGGGACAGGATGAAACATTACGGGACCGTTCCGGCAACTCTCAACTACTGGCATTTCATCGCCAACATAGAGATAGCCGGGGGCGCCTTCCCGAAAAGCGAAGAGATCCTTTCCAGGAGCGTCTCCCTTGAAATAAGGACCAACATGGGAGAACCTGAGATCTCGAGAATTGCAGATTCGATTCAAAAGAGCTCAAAAGACGTACTGTAAGTCCTTCTGAAAGAGACCTTTGGACGGGAGAGTCACCTTGAAATACGACATTTCCGAGATATTCTATTCTTTCCAGGGGGAGGGATTCCTGCAGGGACTTCCCATGATTTTCGTGAGGCTTGCCGGATGCAACCTCAGGTGCCCCTTCTGCGACACGGTCCACGCCTTCGAAAAAGGGAGCCGGTTGGGAGTGAGATCCATACTGGACAGGCTCATCCCCTTCGGATGCAAAAGGGTATGCATAACGGGCGGAGAACCCTTCATACAGGACCTGGGACCGCTGGTAAAGGCATTGAAGGAGAAGAGATTCTGGGTGACGGCAGAGACAAACGGCACCGCATGGCAGGAAGTTCCTCTCGACTGGCTTACGGTAAGCCCGAAAGCGGAGGCCAGGAAGCTGCTGCCCAAAGGGTATGACCGCAGGTTCCTCGACGCCGCCTCCGAGTTCAAGTACGTGATATCTTCAAATGATGACTTCAGCTTCATAGACAAGCGCATAAAACAACCCGTGATACTTCAGCCGGTAGACAACGACCTTGGGAAGGCGCGGGAAATATGGGAATACCTGAAGAAAAATCCGGGCCGCAACTGGTACCTGAGACTTCAGAACCACAAGATAACCGGATCAAGATGAAAAGAGCCGTTTGCCTCGTATCAGGCGGTATGGACAGCTTCGTAACGGCAGCCATGGCAAGAGAGAAGGGATACTCTATAATCGCCATGACCGTCAGCTACGGACAGAAAAACAGAAGGGAAATCCTTTCCGCAAAGCGGATATGCGGTTTCCTGGAGGCTGAAAAGCATAAGGTCGTGGAGATAGACCTCTCCTGGGCGGATTCCGCGCTTACCAGGGAAGATATACCCCTTCCCGCCGGAGGAGACCGGAAAGGAATCCCCGAGACATACGTGCCGGCAAGGAATACAATCTTCATCAGCCTTGCCCTTGCCCTTGCGGAAACGGAAAAAGCCGGGGCGATTTACATAGGTGTCAACTCGGTAGATTTCTCAGGGTACCCGGACTGCCGCCCGGAATACATAAAGAGATTCCAGGCCCTTATAGACGTTGCCACCAGAAAGACTTCGGAAGGCGGCAGGATAATGCTTGAAACACCCCTGCTTTACATGTCAAAATCCAGGATAATCCTCGAAGGGATCCGGATGGGCCTCGACCTCGGGCTGACATGGTCCTGTTACGCGGGCGGGGATAATCCCTGCGGATCATGCCCGAGTTGCGAACTCAGGAAGAAAGGATTCACAGAGGCAGGCCTTCAGGATCCTCTTCTTGCCGGCATTAAACCTGCCCAACATGTTGCAGGAAGTTCCGGCCGGAACGGGCAGAAGCATAACACACGGAGATAATTCATGAAAAGGATTCTCATAACAGAACCATTCGCCCAGGAAGCCGTTGAACTTTTGCAGAAGGAAGGATTTGAAGTGGTGGTCAGGATAGACCCGCCGGAAGAAGAGCTTGCAGAAATCATCAGTGACTTTGACGGGCTCATCGTGAGGAGCAAGACAAGGGTCAACAGCAGGATAATAACGGCCGGCAAAAGGCTGAGGATCATCGGCAGGGCGGGCGTGGGAATGGACAATGTAGACGTTGAAACGGCCACAAGGCAGGGTATCATAGCCATGAATGCCCCCGACGCCAACACCATATCGACTGCTGAGCTGACGATGCTCTTCATCATAGCCCTGTCCCGGAACTTCTACCAGGCAGTATCTTCGACAAAGAACGGAAAGTGGGAGAAAAGCAAGCTCAGGGGAAGCGAGTTATACAAGAAAACTCTCGGCATCATAGGCCTCGGCAGGATAGGAAGCGAGGTCGCAAAACGGGCAATATCCTTCGGCATGGAGGTTATAGCCTACGACCCTTTCGTCTCTCCTGACAGGGAAAGGCAGTTGAACATAAGGCTCCTTGACCTTGACCAGATTCTCGGGAAATCCGACTACATAACCCTTCACCTTTCCCTGACCAAGGAAAGCTACCACATGATCGGAAAAGAGGCTTTCGGCAAGATGAAAGACGGGGTCAGGATAATCAACTGCGCCCGGGGCGGGCTCATAGACGAAGAGGCCCTTTACGAGGCTGTCTCGGACGGCAAGGTCGCAGGATGCGGACTGGACGTGTTCGAGAAAGAACCGCCAGGAAACACCCCCCTGCTTTCCCTCGACGGGGTAATAGCTTCTCCTCACCTCGGCGCCTCAACCGCAGAAGCACAGAAGAACGTCTCCCTCCAGATGGCAAGACAGTTCAAAAACGCGCTTCAGGACGGAATAATAGACAACTCTGTCAACTGCCCCCATGTCGATTCGGCCGTTCTTGCCCGTATAGGTCCTTACCTGGACATGTCGGAAAAGCTCGGGAGCTTCCTCTGCCAGGTCACCGGGGAGAACATAGAATCGGCTGAAATAACGTGCACGGTGGATATAGCGGAATACCATGCCAGGCTCTTTACCCTTTCTTTCCTGAAAGGCCTTTTGAGCTGCACGGTACCCGAGTACGTGAATTACGTCAATTCCCTGGTCGTTGCAAGGGAACGGGGGATCAGGGTAACGGAAAAAAAGAGCAGCCACCCGGACGATTTCCCCGGGATCATCAAGGCCGAAATAACCACGGCAGGTTCCAGTAGAAGCATATCGGGAACCATATTCGGAAAGGATGACCCTCGTATCGTAAGCATAGACGGTTACAGGGTTGACGTCTCCCCTAAAGGCTGCCTCCTCTTCTGCATCAACAGCGACAAGCCGGGAGCGGTAGCCCATATCTCCTCGGTTCTCACCGGGGCAGGGATAAATATCGCCGGCATGACAGTGGGAAGAAAAGAGGCCGGAGGAGAGGCGCTCACTGTTCTTAACATTGACAGTAGAACGTCGCAGGAAGTCCTGGCACGGATCAAGGAAAATCCGGTAATAAGGAAAGCGTATCTGGTAGAACTATGAAAAATGAAGCCTAAAAAGAAGCCGGCAACTGCCTGCCTGCGCCCATTTGTACATGAAAACGGATTCAGCGTAATGGAGATGACGGTCTTTCTTTTCATCCTCTCCCTTTTCCTTCTCTTTTCTCTCACATACTTCCACAAGTACCACAAATCGGTCCTCGTGGAGCTTACAGCCCGCAACATAGTGGAAGGAGTAACTCTTGCGAGAGAATATGCCCTTAACGAGCGGAAGAAATGCACCGTGTCATTCACGGAAAATTCCATGTCGGTCATAAAGGAAAACGGGGATATTGTGGGCAGGAAATACTCTTTCCCGGAAAGGATAGAGGTTAAAGAAAAGTCGGAAGGGTTCAACCCTGTCGTGATGCAGCCCGACGGAACATCCAGGATGGCGGGTTTCATAATCCTCAGGGATACCTCGGGCGGCAGGGAAACAAGGATTTCCCTGCACAACATAACGGGAAGGTGTTTCATTGAAAAGTAACGGCGGCCTGACCTTCGTAAGCCTTCTGATAGCGGTTTTTGTGCTTGCCGCAGGCATAACGGCCCTGCTGAAAGTCTATCCCGTGATAGGCAACCTTTCACAGAGGGCAAAAAGCAGCGTGTCGGTCTCCCTCATTGCGGACAGGCTCTTCTCTCTGATTGAAAACGTCTACGGACACGCCGGAGGGCCGCCCGTGCCGGCCGGGATATCGGGAAGAGACGAGGAATTCCCCGCGTTTTTTTACCGGGCCCTCATGAAAGAGGAAAAGGAAGACCTTTACTCGGTGGAAATAGAGATCTCATGGAAAAGGGAGGGGAATGAAGAGAAAGAGA
>JAKPNC010000196.1 GCA_029548585.1 bacterium
GCAAAGAGGCTGACATTGTCGCTGAATGAAAATTTTCCCCAGGCGCTCGCCTTCAGCCTGAAATAATTGTCATCCTTTATGATATCCGCCTTGTTATAGTCAAAAACATTTTCTTTATACTCCTGCCTCATCCTCAGGTTAAATCCGTAGTCAAAATTGCCGTCTGCCAAAGCTGTTGCCGCAAAAACGGCAAAAAAGATATATAATAAAGCTTTCCGCGCCATCATCCAGTCTCCTTTTCCCTCGCTCTCCACGCCGCATACTGCATGCCGTGGAGATACAAGGAAGTGTTGGGTTAAACGTTGAATTTCTCTATGCTCCTGTAGTTATTCTTTTCAAGAATTTCTTCCACTTTCGGAATATCCGCCCCGGCAACCTTGAGGATAAGAGCGGCTTTAACCCCCTCTTCCATTATAAAGCCGTAGGCATCCTCAATGTTTATATCCCTGTCCTCGAGGATCTTCGCAACCTTGTGAAACGCCCCGACGCTGTCGGGAATTTCCACGACCACCACGTTCTGGAAAGAAACGAGGAAATTCTTCTCCCTTAAGATATTGAAAGCCTTTTCGTTGTCGTCGGTTATAAGCTTTATTATGCCGAAACTGCCGCTGTCGGCTATCGTCATGGCCTTCATGTTGATTTTCGCCTTTTCCAGTATCCCTGTTATCTTGTTAACCTTTCCGGGTTTATTTTCAACAAATATAGAAATCTGCTTACCCATTCATAATCTCCTTTTATCTATAACTCGTTTTGCCTTGCCCGTTGAAACCGGAAGAGACCCGGGCTCAACCAGTTCGACAGAGGGAGTGACAAGAATAACATGCTTGAGCCTCTCCCTCAGTTTTTCCTGCAAATCCCGGAGCTGGTAAAGGTCTCCCCTGAAAAAATCTCTCCTGATCTCGATCTGCACAGATAATATATCAAGCCCTTCTTTCCTGTCAAGGATTATCATGTAATTCTTGTCCACCCCGGGAGTCTCCATGAGAACCGTTTCCACCTGGGACGGAAAGATATTGACACCCTTGACTATGAACATATCGTCAGTCCTGCCCTTCATTCTGCCTATGCGGCGGTGGGTCCTGCCGCAGGCGCACCTGCCGCTGATAAACCTCGTTATATCCTTGGTCCTGTATCTTATGATGGGCATTCCTTCCCTGCAAAGGGTCGTAAGAACAAGTTCCCCCTCCTCTCCTTCCGGCAGTACCTGCCCTGTATCGGGATTGATTATCTCTGCAAAATAATTGTCTTCCCACAGATGCAGGCCGCCCTGAAAGGTGCATTCAAAGGCAACCCCCGGGCCGTTCATCTCGGAAAGGCCGTAGCAGTTGTAAACCTTTATCCCGAACGTCTCCTCGAGCTTTTTACGGGTAGCCTCACTGTGAGGTTCGGCTCCCATGATGGCGATCCTGATGTTAAAGCTTTCAGAAGGGGAAAGTCCTTTCTCCTCGAGCACGTGCCCCATATGCAACAGGTAACTCGGCGTAACGTGTATCACGGTCGTGCCGAGATCCTTGAAAAAATCAATCTGCCTCTCGGTGTTGCCCGTCCCTATGGGTATCACAAGGGCGCCTATCTTCTCCGCCCCGTAATGAAGGCCGAGTCCGCCCGTGAACAAACCGTAGCTCATCATATTCTGGAAAATGTCAGACTTTCTGACCCCCACGGCATAGAGCCCCCTCGCCACTATATTTGCCCAGTTGGATATATCCCGGCCGGTATGAAAAACGAGGGTTGACTTGCCCGTAGTCCCCGAGGAGGCGTGCATCCGCACGATATCGTCCATGGAGGTCGCCAGCATCCCGGAAGGATAACTCTCCCTCAGGTCATCTTTTGTCGTGAAGGGAAAATCCCTTATATCGTCCAGGTTTTTTATCTTTTTTCCCTTAAGGCCTTTGCCTGCAAAAAGATTGCCGTAATAAGAAGACCTTCCGGCCCTTTCCACCGCCCCGGCCAGCCTTCTCAACTGCAGGCTCAAAAGCTCTTCTTCCGAAATATTTTCCTCTTTCTCGTTCCAAAACATTATCCTTAATCTCCCGAATCCGTATCATGAAACAGCAAAGGAACAGCGCCTTCGCCCGGACATGAAAAGATTCTCCTGATGTAACCAACCGTCTGCAACATTTCTTGCGCCTATTTCCTGACAAAAAAACCTGTCCCGCTTTCTTTGATGAGCTCTTCAGAAGGAGGCCTTGTCACAAGGCTTCCGATTAACATCGCCGCAATAGAAATCAGGAACGCGTAGAAACTGAAATGGAAAGGAAGAGGCGCCACGAATTTTGCGTAAGCTCCAAACAGAAGGGCCGTAACGTACCCTGAAACCATGGACCACAAGGCCCCCTGCCTGTTCGCTTTTTTCCAGTAGAGGCCGAACAGGATGGGCACGACAAATGTCGCAAGCATGACTCCGATGCCCATCCATATAAGCCACGCAAGAAGAAGCGGAGGCTTTATGGCAAGCAGGAAGCTTAAGATCCCGAACACGATAACGGCTATCCTGCTTACAAGAGTGACATTCTCCGGGCTGGCGTCCTTCTTAAAAAGCTGCTTGTAAAAATCCCATCCGCAACAACTGCCTATAACGAGAAGAAGCCTGTCTGTAGTGGACATGACCGCCGCCAGGATGACCACTGCAAGGAGCGACCACGAAGCTTGGGGAAGGGCGTATTTAATTCCCACAAGGAACGCGTCGTCGGGTTTCTCGATTGCAACAGCCCCGTTTGCAACCAGGCTTCTTACAGCCATGCCTGAAATCTTTATGAGGTACATGATAATAATATACATCACGAAAACCACCAGCGGCGACCATTTGAAATACTTCTTCTCCTTTACCGAGATGGCGTTATTGACGATATGCGGACCCGAGCCCAGTCCCAGGGCGAGGAGGAAAAAGAATGACACCAGGAACATGGGGGTCGCAAAAGCGTATCCCGGACTTGGAGGATGAACCTGCGGGTAGGCAAGCCTGAGCATGTTGGGGTCAATGCCGGCCATCGTGGCGTTTATGTGGGAGATTCCCCCCGCACCGTTGATTATCAGGGGAGCCGCAAGGAGAACCCCGAAGAATATGATGAATCCCTGGAAGAGAGTCGTCCAGGCCACCGCATAAAGACCCCCGAGAAGAACGTAGATTACAACTATCATGGCCCCGATCAAAAGGGCAAGGGTTTGGGGTATCCCGAGAAGCCATTTAAGGACAATGGCTATGGCTGTGTACTGACCCACCAGGTATATGAGGGTAGTTGTCAGTACGGCCACCGAAGATATTGTCCTGACAGCCCTGGGACTCTCGAACCTGTAAGCCAGGTAATCCTGCAGGGTGAGGAATTCCTTATCACGGCATACAATGTAAAGCTTGTACCCGTAGAATATAATGGCGACAGCGCAGGTAAGCGGAACGAATATCTGCTCCCAGAATGTCGGCCAGCCTCCCACGTAACCAAGACCTGCAACCCCGAGAAGGGTCATTCCGCTTGTGGTGGAACCCAGTATGAGCATGACAAAAAGCCAGAAACCCATGCTCTTGCCAGCCACTATGTAATCAGAGGCCGTTTTTATCTTCTTGCTTGCCGCGGCCCCTATGAGCAACATTGCCGCCAGGTAGAGGAATACAACGATTATACTGCCCGTTCCAAGATTTCCGTTTCCCATTTACCCCTCCGCGCTTTTATTTGAAAGTTACAGCCCACCACACGAGCCACACAATTGCCAGTGCGGGTATAGCTATGAAAAAAACCATAAAAGTTGATGCAGGCAGGTTAAACATTTTTACCTCCGAATAATTTCTTCAGCTTCTCCTCGGGAAGAGGCTTTGTAAGCATGCTCCCGGCGAAATATAAGATGCCGCAACCTCCCAGCACTATGAACTCGAGAGTGCCCATGCCGATCTTTCCCCTTGTAACAAAGAGGCTGCCGCCCAGGGTGGAAACGACGCCGTAAACCATGCATAGGATCGCCCCCGTGGAGGTAGCCCTCTTCCAGTAAAAGGAGACGGCCGTGCAATATATGAAGATACCTCCCAGCCCTATTGAAGCGAATCCCATGAATACGGCCAGGAGAGCCGGCGGATTCTTGAAAGTCCAGTAAAAAGGGATGAGAAGAAAAATCCCGATAAAGACCTTGGTAAGCTTAAGAAGGATATCGTGGGACATTTGAGGACGCCAGATATGTATGATATCCCTTGTAACGTTTCCGGCCATGACCATGACCATGGAGGAAAGAGTCGAGAGGGCGGCGGCAAAAACTCCCACCACGTAGAGCGTGGTAAGAGGCTTGCCTCCAGCCACCATGGCTATATAGGGAGCGGCAAGGTCCGCCTTCCAGGGATTTATGTTAAGCAGGTGCGGCCCGAAAACGGCCCTGCTGCACAACCCGGTTATGGCGTTAAGGAATATGGGAGGGCCGGCAACGAGGAAAACCATCAGGGTAATAAGCATGTAATCTTTCTTGCTAAGCTTTCTCATGCCAAGGAACCTGGCCACGTTATGAGGAAAACCTGTGGCCATGGTAAGGAAGATGAAGAGGGTCGAGACTATTCCCACCGGGCTGGAAAAAAGCTGTGCATTGCCCACCGTGGGAAGATCCCTCCTCACGAGGTCCAGGAGAACCGGGTTTTCTGCCGCCAGCTTCAGGTTCAAGGCAGAAGGGCCGCCCACGTAGTGGAGGGCGACAAGGCCGAGAATGAAACATGCTATGCCGAGCAGTCCGCCCTGCAGGGCAAGAGACCACTGGGTTCCGGTGTATCCGCCGACTATCATGTAAATAAAAACAATTACCCCCGAAAGAAGGAGGCACCATATAGGCTGAAGTCCGGTTACAGAATACCAGATAGTGGCCCCGGCCTTGAACTGCCCCACGGCGTAAAGAATCATGAAGAATATCATGACAAGCGCAGAGAGCGACTGGACAACCTTGCTGTCAAACCTTATTCCCAGGGCATCGGAAACAGTCCTGGCCCCGAATTTCTGGGCATACATCTGCATCTTTTCTCCCGTGAAGAAGAGGCAGGGCATCACCCCGATTATGGTCCACATGCCGGCAAACCACATGCCCGACCATCCGAACTGGTATGTCACACCCATCATCCCGAGGGTCGCCCATCCGCTCAGCCATGTCGCACCCAGGGCAAGGCCCGTGACAACAGGGCCGATATCGTTATGCCCCGAAAGAAAAGATTCAAAGGATTTTGATTGTTTCCGGCTGAAAAAACCGAGCATGATGCATACCAGGAGCATAACTCCCACCCCGAGGGTCGCCCAAAGGCCGTAAGCAACGCCCGTCACGGGAAGAGACTGGAACTGGCTGAATAAGACGTTCGTGTCATTCATTCTTCCACCCCCTGATCCTGAGTAACAGCCCCAGGATAGTGAAAAGCGTGCTTAATACGACCACAAGCCACCAGGCAAGCCAATTGCTGTCCATTGCGGTACCTCCTCCCTTTTAAAAAGATTTGACATCTTTTTCGCTGAGCATCTTCACTCCGTTTTCGGAGAAAATCCTTTCTGCGCGGGATACATCTTCAACTCTCAGTACGACAACCGCCTTGTCACCCGACTTATCCACGAAAGCGTAAAGGTACTCCACGTTAATGGAGTTTTTCTCAAGCAAGCTCACGATCTCCAGGAGACCCCCCGGCTTATCCGAAACCCCGACCGCTATGACCGAAGCCGTATTGACCGCTATATTCTCTTTCCTGAGAATTTCCATGGCTTTTTCGGAATCGCACACAATGAGCCTGAGCATACCGTAACTCGACTTCTCTGCCAGGGAGAGCGCCCTTATGTTTATATTATTATTGCTCAAGATATTAAGAACCTCTTTCAGCCTTCCAAGCTTATTTTCCAGAAAAACGGACAACTGCATAATAGACATGTGTTTTCACCTCCTTATCCCGGCCCGTCATCCATGACAGGGTCCGGACAATCCTTCTTGACTGTGAACAGTTATGGCACCCTCAGATTTTCCTCTGGTCTATGACCCTTTTTGCCTTCCCCAGGCTCCTTTCTATGCTCTTGGGCTCTACAAGCCTCACATTGACGGAAATGCCCAGGGCGCTTTCTATCTCGGACACCACCTTCGCCTCCAGTTCCTCCAGTTTCTTTATCTCGTCGGAAAAAACTTTTTCCGCAACCTCAACCTGCACCTCCAGCCGGTCGAGGTGCTTCTCCCTGGTAACGATTATCTGGTAATGGGGAGCAACCTCGGGTATGGACATCAGAACGGTTTCAATCTGGGATGGAAAGATGTTTACGCCCCTTATTATGAGCATGTCGTCTATCCTGCCCTTTATTTTGCTTATCCTTGGCATTGTCCTTTTGCAGTGGGGGCAGGGCTGCCAGGAGATGGAAACGATATCTCCCGTCCTGTACCTCAGCAGGGGCAGGGCCTCCTTGGTAAGGGTGGTAATAACCAGTTCCCCCTCTTCTCCTTCCCCGAGGACTTCTCCG
The DNA here is from genome assembly GCA_029548585.1 of bacterium. GTDB lineage: Bacteria > Ratteibacteria > UBA8468 > B48-G9 > JAFGKM01 > JALNXB01. The sequence goes on from JAKPNC010000196.1 coordinate 6,444, forward strand.
GTGGCAGGATCAACAACCTCCGGCAGGAAATGGTCGGCCCACAGGTGCAGGCCTTCCTTTCCCGGGCATTCCATCGCAACCCCCGGTCCGATGATCTCCGAGAGTCCGTATATGTCAAGGGCCGTTATATTCCATTCCTTCTCTATCTGCTCCCTCATCCCCTCGGTCCATGGCTCGGCGCCGAAGATGCCCACCCTGAGCCTGGTACCCTTCGTGTCAAATCCCTTTTCCCTGGCTTCCTCTGCCATGAAAAGGGAGTAGGAGGGGGTGCATGTCATAATGGTGCTTCCGAAATCCTTCATGAGCATCAGCTGTCTCTGGGTTCCGCCGGATGAAATGGGGATAACCGAGGCCCCCAGCTCAAGCGCCCCGTAATGAATCCCCAGCCCCCCTGTAAAAAGGCCGTATCCGTATGCATTCTGTATTATATCCCCCCTCGTGGCTCCCGAGCATACCAGGGATCTTGCCATGACTTCGGACCAGATCCTGATATCGTTGCGGGTATATCCGACAACGGTAAGCTTCCCTGTGGTTCCGGAAGAGGCATGAAGCTCAACCACCTCGGACAGAGGCACGGCAAAAAGGTCGAAAGGATAGTGGTCCCTCAGGTCCGATTTCACCGTGAAAGGCAGGTATTTAATGTCTTCAACGGAAGAGAATTTTTCCGGATCAATCTTCTTTTCAGCCATTGCCCGGGAATAGAAAGGCATCCTGCGGGCAACATACCTGACGAGATCCTTCAGCCTTCCATACTGGATATCTTTAAGACTTGAAGATGAAGCAGTTTCAACCGTCCTGTTGAAATAATCCATTTCATTCTCCTTTATCCTGTCCTTTATTCCCTTTAAAAGCATTGATACAACAATATCCCCGTCTGATTGCCGTTATGAATTCTGCCCGGCAGGGGATACGAGAAAAAACAGTCGGATTTGAAAGAACTCCCGCTTTGAATTATAATGTTACCCGACCCTGATTTTTAGGCTTATTATTTAAAATTTATCACTATTTAAATATTTGTCAAGTATTTATGAACTTGTTAACCTATCCGACATGAAGAAACATGGACAGAAAATACATGCTGGGAAACGAGGCTATCGCATCCGGACTGGTTGAAGCGGGCGTCCGGGGAGTGTTTGCCTACCCGGGCACACCATCTTCGGAAATAGCCCAGAGCCTCATAGATCTTTCAGCTAAACACGGTTTTTACGCCGAGTGGTCCGTCAACGAAAAAGTGGCATATGAAAATGCCTACGGGGTTTCTCTTTCGGGGAGAAGGTCTGCCGTTATAATGAAGCATGTCGGCCTTAACGTTGCTTCAGACGCATTCATGACATCGGCTTACACAGGAACCGTGGGCGGCATGGTCATCATAGTGGCCGACGACCCTTATGCCCATTCTTCCCAGAATGAGCAGGATTCAAGAAGGTACGCCATGTTCGCCAGGATTCCCTGCATGGAGCCCTCGTCCATACAGGAAGCCAGGGACATGTCGGTCTTTGCCTTTTCTCTCTCTGAAAGAACGGGGCTTCCGGTAATGATAAGAAGCGTTACGAGAATATCCCACGGCAAGTCTGAAGTGGAAATGGACAATTTCCCCGCCCCCCCCGCCGAAGGGTCTTTCAAGAAGAATCCCGGAAAGCTGGTAATGGTCCCGGCCAATGCAAGGAATGCCCTGAAAGAACTGAACTCCAAACAGGCAGCCCTTCGGGAAGAGTCGGAAATGATGCCCTTCGACTTCGGGGAAGAAGGAAACGATACCGGCATTATCGTATCAGGCATATCTTACCAGTACGTGAAAGAAGTGAAAGAGTCGGGAAAATTGTCCCATGCTCTCCTGAAGATATCATCCCTGCCCCTTGCCGGGAATAAAATATCCGAATTCATGGGAAGGAGAAAAACCGTCCTTGTCCTTGAGGAGGGCGACCCGGTTATTGAGGAAAAAGTTTACATCGAGGCGCAGAAAGCCGGGTTGAAGGTACGGATAAGGGGCAAGATGGACGGCTTTATGCCCTGCGAAGGCGAATATTCCATTGAGACGGTTGAAAACGCAATAGACAGGCTGGAAGGAAGAGAACCGGCCGCAGCACAGGCCCCGGAAGACCTTCCTGCCAGGGCACCGGCGCTATGCCCGGGATGCTCTCACCTGGGATCATTCTACATCCTCAAAAAGGTCTTCGGGCAGGATGCTCTCTTCCCGGGAGACATAGGCTGTTACACCCTGGGCATACAGCTTGGGACAATAGATACCTGCCTCTGCATGGGCGCAGGCATAAACATGGGTTCGGGGATATCCCGTTTCGAAAAGGGGAGAACCGTTGTATCTGTCATAGGAGACTCGACCTTTTTCCATTCGGGCATCACAGGGCTCATAAACGCGTCTTATAACAAAGCTGACCTGGTCATAGCCATACTTGACAACAGGACCACAGCCATGACCGGCCACCAGCCTCATCCCGGCACGGGGAAAACCGCTTCCGGGGAAATGACCCCTGGCATAGACATGGAGAAACTGGCCCTTGCTTGCGGAGCGTCCACGGTGGTAACGATAGATCCTTACAACATAAAGGAATCTGTCGCCAAGCTTCAAAAAGTCAGGGAATCCTGCGGCCTCAGGATCATCATTTCGAGGAGAGGCTGCATATTCACATCTCCCCGGACGGCTGACCGTTTCTGCGTGGATTCAGAAAGCTGCAGGGGCTGCAGGCTCTGCATGCAGATAAAATGCCCGGCGATAACCTTTGAAGAAAAGAAAGCGAGAATAACTTCGCAGTGTTCCGGTTGCGGGATATGCGCTGAAATATGCACGTTCGGATCCATAAGGAAAAAAGATGCCTGATGACAGGAAATGCGATATCATAATAGCGGGAGTAGGCGGGCAGGGGGTACTCCTGTGTTCGGACATACTCGGTGAAGCATCCATTATAGAGGGACTGCCTGTCAGGGGAGCCGAAGTCCACGGCAT
>JAKPNC010000198.1 GCA_029548585.1 bacterium
GTGGAATAGATCCTCTCACCAAGTGGGTGAGGAAAATAGAGGGGAATAAACCCTCTCCCATAAAAAGAGAGAAGAATTCATCGGATGTTTTCAATATCGTGAAATATGCATACAAAGATTTTTATAAATCAGATCCTATACAAAAGCGCATTCGTGCTGAGCTGATATCGTTTTACACAATCTGTTTTTGAGATTGAGGAATCCGTCCCAATTTAAAGAGAGTTCTCATTTCTTGAATGACACGCAAGAGAAGAAAGGCACTTCATCTCTATAACGTGATATCAATTTTGGGCTTTTTGGAATCTCCTTTTTCTGACTCTTATTTGTTATCAATCCCGGCTTGAAGGAGGATGTTTTTCAGAGGCCCGATGAGCTGTTCTGAGAACCTCATGTACCCGAGATCTGTCAGGTGAGCTCCGTCAACGGTCGATTCCCCGTCGTTTCCAATGAACCCGGTATCTTTGATGTAATGCAGGTTTTTCATTCTTTCTTTTGAGAGTTTTTCATGTATGGAGGTCAACATCCGGTTAACGGATATGCAATGCTCCATGCGGGCCTTCTTCAGGAAGGAATCGCAGTAGAGTATATTTTCCACAAGCGCTATATGGGCTTCCGGGCGGGCCGAGTGCAGTTTCCTGATGCCGTTTTCCATTCTTTCCAGGATCAGGCTTTCATTCATGTTTGGCAGGCAGTCAAGGACGTAAATTGACGGATCCAGTTCGCAAAGCAGGTCCATGATACCCGCATCCATTTTCCCGTTGCCTGAAAATCCGAGGTTGATCACGGGCACATCAAGCCATCTGCCAAGGATGGACGTGTAGCACATACCAGGTCTTGACGCGCATCCTCCCTGTGTGATGGATGTCCCGTAGAAGACGATGGGTTTTTTGACGACTGCCTGCAATGGTTCTATTTTAAAAGACGAAGGGATGCCGAGCTCCACCTTGTGTACGCTGTTGTAGAGAGGCAGGTAAAGCATGAAATCTCTTTTAACTTCCGGTAAATCCTCAAACATGGCTGTTTCGTTCAACTCGTATCTGGGCCTGCCCACTGCAAGCCATCTCCACATGTTTTCGTGGCGGACATAGAGGTCAACTCCGCTGACTCCCGTGGCAGTCATGTGGCTCATGGCTGAGACTCCTGTCCATCTTACGGCTAATGACGTTGAGTTTGTTGAAAACCTTATGGAGATTCCCGCAGGGCATTTGCTTAAAGTCCATACGGGAGGCGGCACGGTATCAGCCGCCCTGGACGGGAGCCTGTAGTAAGGGGATTCCGTATCGTTCCATCCCCTGCCTTCAATGGACAGGTTGGCGGCATCGTACCAGGTAAGGTTCTTTTCCGGTTCTTTGTTCAACATGTTCTTGTCAAGCTTGGATATGTCCATGAGTCTCCTATAAGTTGTTTTGATTGCCAGATTCCTTTTGAAACGCCTGGGGTTTTCTATCTTATCAAAAGATATTATACTTCTTTTAAGTACGGATTTCACTTTTTCCACATGGCTGAATAATGTGTTAAGATATATGCCGTATTTTTAATATTTTACAGTCCTTTTTTGCTTTTTGGAATAAATTCAATTGTCTGGGAAGGAGAGATCCGGGTGAATATACTCTATTTCACAATGATGCGGCAGATTACCGTGCTTTTTCTGCTGATAGCCATAGGCTTTTTCCTGAGGAGAAAGAAGATTCTGCCCGATTCGACGGCAAGGGTTCTTTCAATCCTTGAGACTCACATATTCCTGCCTGCCCTGGCTTTAAAAAATTTATCCGCCAATTTCCGCAGGGAGATGCTGGGAGAAAATCTCTTTCTGATTCTTGTCGGAATTCTTTTTCTGTTACTGATACTGGTTATCGGGTATCTTTTGACAAATTTCTACGGCAGGAAGACATCCCTTGCGAAAAATATCCTTTTTTACATATTCACTTTTCCAAATTACGGATATTTCGGATACCCTGTAATTGACGCAATTTTCGGTGAGAAGATGCTCACCCTTACCATGATTCTTGCCATCCCTGTTTCCATCTCTATCTATTCTTTGGGGATTTGCGTGGTCAACGGTTCATGGCATGATAAGAGCAGACGGGCAGGCTGTGAGTTGCCGGGCTTCGGGCAGGAGAAAGGATCGATGTCTTTGTCCGCGGCCGCAAGGCTTTTCCCAGGAAGGT
>JAKPNC010000209.1 GCA_029548585.1 bacterium
GAGCAGATTGGCCGTGAGTTCTATCCTTTCGTAAAGAGTTTCCGTAAGGATGTACTCTTCCTCGGTCCGGTCAAGATCCCCCACAGGCCCGAGCCCGTCTATTGAAGCCACCCCCTGGCCCGAAAACCAGCTGGCGTCAGAACCTCCGTTGCGATGTTCTTCCAATATTTTCTGTCCCAGTGAGGAAGCCGTTTCGGAAACCAGCCCAAAAAGCCTCTTCCCGGGTTCCCCCTGAAGCATGGGAAGACGGTATTTGCCGTCAATCAGCCTGAGACTGCATCCTTTCACAAATGGTTCGGATATTGAAGACCTTATAATATCAAGCGTCCTGTTCAGATATTTCTCGTCCCAGAACCTTATCTCAAAAAGGCATCTTGCCCTGTCAGGAACGATATTGGAGGCAAGCCCTCCCTCCGCAATCCCGGCGTTTACAGACAGCTTATCCCTTCCCAGGCCAAGGGATTCAAGCCATATTATCCTGTGGGCAAGCTCAACGAGCGCGCTGCTCTTCGGCTCGCAGTATAACCCGGCATGGCCTGCCACTCCCGTGACTTCGAGGGAATAATCAGTAATCCCTACACGCCTTGTAACCACGGTTCCGCCCTCGCCCGCCCCTTCATAAACCAGGGCCGCTGAAACGCTTTTTCCAAGGCCGGTAAAGATCCTGCCGGAATCGAGAGAACCGGTCTCCTCGTCGGAATTAAAGATGACTTTAACAGGGATGTCTGCAAGAAATCCGCTTTCTTCCAGTACCCTCAGGGACCACACGATCACGGTAAGACCGGCCTTCATGTCGTTGACAGCCGGCCCTATCAGACGGTCTCCCTTTTCGACAAGCCTGTCAAAAGGAAGACCGGGTTTCCAGAGAGTATCCATGTGCCCTATCAGTACCACGGGCCTGGCTTCTTTTCCTTCCTTTGTGAAAACAACATGTCTTGCAAAACGTGCGCCCGCGTCAACATCCTGCCTGCTGAATCCGCCAGGCATGCCGCCGGCAAGGATGTCCGCAACCTTCTTTACCCCTTCGGTGTTGTAAGTATAACTGTTCTGGTTCACCAGGGCTTCCAGAAAATCCCTGATCTCTCCCTTCCTTCCCGTGACGGCTTTCTTTATTTTCTCAATCCTGTTTTTATCCACATTATTCTCCTTTACCGACGAAAACATGCTGCCCGTCATCTCTTTCATGTCAAGGCGATCCCGTTTGACCCTCTGCGCATGCCATTCCTGCGGTTTTAACCGTTAATTTCCCATGGACAGCCATTAAATTCAACACGCCTTATTTTCAACATTGTGAGCCCTTCCGTCCCATACTTATTATATCATACCTTTCAATTCGCACAGGAGGGGGTAAAAACCCTGAAAACTTCACCTTTTTTCATGCAAGAAGCAGCCTGATTGACAATTCCGGCGTATTATTGTAAATTAATCTCATGTCAAAAACAGGTTTCCGGTCCATTCCGCGGAGAATTGAGATATTACCATGGCTCCTGGCGTTTTTATTCTTCTGCACTTTCCCGCAGCCTGCTTTCAGCTTACGGGAAAAATCTTCACCCCGCGGATACAGGCTGGATATAAACGGAGCGATCGGGCCTGTGACATATTACCAGGTTAAGAAAGGCATAAGAATTGCAGAAGAAGGAAATGCCGACTTCCTTCTCATTGTCATAGATACCCCCGGCGGCCTCCTCTCTTCCACCAGAAAGATAGTCCAGGAGATACTGGAAAGCCGCGTTCCGGTTATAGCTTACGTATATCCCAGGGGTGCCCAGTGCGCTTCGGCGGGGACATTCATAGCCCTCTCCTGCCATGCCATTGCCATGTCGCCGGCAACCAACATTGGCGCCGCCCACCCTGTATCCCTTTTTGGAGCTTCAGAAAAGACAATGGAGGAAAAGGTCGTCAACGACACGGTCAGCTTCATAAAAAGCATAGCGATCCTCAGAAACAGGAATGGGGAATGGGCAGAAAGAGCCGTAAGAGAAAGCCTTTCGTCAACCGAAGAGGAGGCCCTCGCAGGCAACGTGATAGATGCCGTTGCTTCCGGGATCGGGGAAGCCCTCTCCCTTCTTGACGGAAAGAAGGTTAAGACCGGCACCACAGAGAAAACCATGAGACTGAAAGGCGCCGGGAAAATCATTTTAATCAGGGAAAGCTTCAGAGAAAGAATCCTAAGCGCCATTGCCAATCCAACCATTGCGTACATTCTGCTTCTTGCAGGGATTGCAGGTATAATCCTTGAATTTTTGAGCCCTGGAATAGGCTTATCCGGCATAATCGGCGCAGTTTCCATTATCCTGGCGTTCTTCGCCATGCACGTGATGGAGATCAACGCCGCCGGGCTCATACTGATAATTGCCGGCATCATATTCCTTGCCATAGAAGCGTTTACCCCTTCTTTCGGGCTTTTCGCCATATCAGGAATGCTTACAATCCTGCTCGGTTCTCTTTTCCTTTTCAGTCCCCTGGGAAGCCAGGCAATTTCCCATCTCCTCCTCATCTCCCTTGGCGTTATATTCTCAATCTCCATATTCCTTTCGATAAAGCTAATATCCGGGACAAAAGCGCGGAAGGTTTCAACAGGGAAGGAAGGAATGATCGGAGAAACCGGAAAAGCCCTGACGGCCCTCGATCCGGAAGGAATGGTATTTGTCCACGGTGAATACTGGAAAGGCATCTCAGAGTCAGGCAAGATCGAGGACGGTGAATATGTGGAAGTGACCGACATAAGGAATTCGACTCTAATTTTGAGAAAAAGTGACAAAAAGGAGTAAAAGATGGATGCCATATTAGGTTCCGCTCAAGGTTATTCTTTCAAAAATTGGCTCAGGAACAGGGTTCGAACTTCTGCCGGATCTCCCCGGTTCCCTTTAACTCAGGACGAAGTAAAAACTTACAGGAAGAAAGTCAGGGATTTGCTCAGTGAAGCTGCAGGACCGGCGCCCTGTTATGATAAGTTCAACGCTGAAATTCACCAGGTTCACAAGAGAAAGGGGTACAGGATAGAAGCTGTGAGCTTTGAAACTTTCGGCGGGCTCAGGATGACTGCAAACGCCTATGTTCCGGAATCTGACACTCCTCTTCCGGGCATCCTTGCCGTTCATGGACATTTCATGCACGGGAGGAGGGCCCAGGGGATGCAGAAAAGGTGCGCGGGTCTCGCCCTGTCCGGATATTTCGTCCTCGCGGTAGACGCCATGGGCAACGGGGAAAGAAGCGTCAACCTTCCAGGCGAGTACCACGGGAACAGCTATGCCGCCGCTCTCTGGTTGACGGGATACTCCCTTTTCGGGATACAGTTGCACGAGAATTACAGGGCCTGCGACTACCTGTCTTCGAGGCCTGAGGTTGATCCTTCGAGGCTCGGAATAACCGGCGCTTCGGGAGGCGGCAACCAGAGCTTTTATTCGGGAGCATGGGACGAACGCTTTTCAGCTGTTGTGCCTGTATGCTCAACCGGATCATACCGAAAGCTTGTAGGCAGCCATAACTGCATGTGCGAGACTCCTTTCGCCCTTGCCGGCAGCCTTGAAGAATATGATATTTTTTCCATGGTTGCGCCGCGGTCTCTCCTGGTCATAAGCGCAATGGTTGACGGCGATTCCTTCCGTTACGAAGATGCCGCCGAGACGTTGAAAAAGGCCCACGGGATGTGGAAGCTTTTCGGACATCCGGAAAAGATGGAATTCTGCCCCCTTCACATGAGACACGGCTATTCCAAGGAATCCAGGGAAATCTGCCTTGGATGGTTTAACCGGTGGCTTAAAGGAGACAAAAGCGAAAAGACTCCAACCGAGCCTGAAACGATGGCGGAGGATTATAACACCCTTTCATGTTATCCATCAGCGCCTTTCACCATGGTAATGACCATGCCGTCGTTTTTCGCAGACAAAAGGAAAGAAAGAGCCAGAAACCGTCCCGGGCTATGCATGGATTCCGTTAAAAAAGTCTTTTCCTCACCCGGGAAAACCAGCTTTGAGATATCCCATCTGAGCACAATCCCCAGCCTCTTTCCTGAATCCCCGGCCGCAAGAAGCCTTCTCACGGGAAAAGACGGCACACTGGTCACCAGCCTTTGCTACTGGCCTGATTTCAGCCTCAAGTCCGAAAGGATAATGATTTACGCAGGAAATAGCAAATCAGAATATGCAAATCCTGAAAAAAAACCGAAGGAAAACTTTTTCATACAAAGAGCGCTTCGAAATGGCATGTCAGTCTGGGTCATCGACCTGCCCGGTACGGGAGAAGGACAACTCTTAAAAAGTGCGGAAGGA
>JAKPNC010000213.1 GCA_029548585.1 bacterium
GCCGCAATGGAATTGATATACAACGGCAGGATCATGCAGCTTGCCCGCTGGCCCAATGAAGGATGGGTCCGGGTTGCGGCACTGCCCAATCCAAAAGGGGATTACATATCCCGCAACACCCCTTACCAGCTGGGCAAGTTCATTTATTCGGACGACAGGCCAAAGAGATGGAAGAACGAAAAAGAGATATGGCTTAAGGGATACCTCGGTCCAAAAGTGCCTTTTGTTCTCGAACACCTTAAAGTGACTTCGATAGAAACCGACAAGAAGATTATCCATGTGGCGGAAGACCCCAGATGGGAAAAGCGCGGGGATCCCAACTACGGCGTTGGCTACCGCATTTCTGCCCAGCAACCTTATTTCGCCTATAACCTGCTGAGCGAGCTCGACGCGCCGGGAGAATGGTATCTCGACAGGGAAAACGGAAAGTTGTATTTTTATCCGCCCGGAGAAATCAAAGGAGCCGATGTTATAGGAACATTGAACGAAGAACCTGTTGTAAAGCTTGAAAATTCTTCCAACATTGCTTTTTACAATATTATTTTTGAAGGTGGAAGAGGCAGCGCTTTCCAAATCAAAGGGGGTAAAAACAATATTATTGCAGCATCAACTATAAGAAATACGGGGCAATGGGCGGCACGTATTGAAGGAGGGTGGGAACACAAGATTATCGGATGCGATATCCATGACGTGGGAGAAGGAGGCATTTCGCTCGACGGAGGAGACAGGGCAAAACTTATACCTTCCAGACACCTTGTTGAAAATAACCACATATACCGTTTTAACAGGTTCGACGGCGGTTACTGCCAGGCGGTCGAGATCAATGGAACGGGGCAGGTTGTGAGACATAACACTATTCACGAAAGCCCGCACCAGGCAATATATTTTGATGCCAACGACCATGTGATAGAATACAATGAGCTTCACGACGCGCCCACCGAGGGCAGGGAAATAGGGGCAATCTATATTTACGGTTCCCTCTGGCCGCTGATGAACAGGGGAACAGTCATAAGAAACAACTTCTTTCACCATATCAGCACCCACTCTTCGCCCAACCTGTCCCACGGCCTGAATGCCATACACATAGACGCGGTTAATGCGGGAATTGTCATTGACAGGAATGTTTTCTACAGGTTTCCCTTTGGCATTTCGAGCACCTATCCGGGCAATTACCTTACAAACAATGTTTTTATTGAAGCAGAAGGCCATTCAATAGGCCAGTCGGACAGATCTCTCCTTTTTTTCAAAAATGTTGATATAGACGCAGGGCCGAATTTTTCCAGTATGAATAACATCTCCCAGAGACTCAAAAGCGTGAATCATAAGTTGCCGCCCTGGAACTACAGGTACCCGCCGCTGCTTCACCTGCTTGAACTCGACCCGTCACAGTGGGCAAAGATACAGGGTAGCGTTATAACAGGAAACGTGAATACGGACGGTAAATTCATTACTTTTGCCAAGGGAATGCAGGAAATCTCAGTTTTCAAGGATAACTGGGATGGGCAGGAACCGGATTTCACCGACAGGAAAAACATGGATTTCAGCATCAGGCCGGGTTCCCGGGTTTATGGGTTTACAGGATGCGAAGGCATAGATATGCACAGTATGGGCGTATACAAGGACAAGCTCAGGGCAAGCTGGCCCATAAACAGGAAAAAAGAAGATATAGGCAAATATTATAAGTCAGACTACAGTTCCATAAAAGAAATAAAAATGAACATGGGAAATACAAGGAGGGTATGTCCGGCGCTCACTTACACGGTTCCTCCTGTTAAAGCTCCCATAAAGATAGACGGCAAACTGAACATCCTGGAATGGCCCGACCTTAACAATCCGGATAAGACAATGCTTATAGAAAGGGACCATTCGGATCCGGATAAAAAGGGGCCGAAAAGCCATGCCTGGCTTCAGTACGACAATGAAAACCTTTACATAGCAACAAGCCACGAACCTGACCCGTGGAAAGAAGAGATGCCAAATAAACTCAAGAACCACAGCCCCGCTTTCGAAATTGACATAGAAAGCCAGCTGGGTCCCCACAGCGCGGGATGGTGGATGGAAGACATGCCAACCGGGCCGATATATATAATATGGGTCTATTCGAAGGGAAAAATCGAGGTGATGAACCCCTTTTCCATGCCATTCAGCAAGGTTAAGGATATTGAAAAATCTATTGAGTATGGGATCTCAGTTTCCAACCAGGAAACGGGAGAATGGACATCGGAGATGAAGATACCCTTTTCAAGCATAGGTATAAACCCGCAAGAAGCAGACAGGTTATGTTTCAACATCGGCGTATGGAAGAGGGAGCGCTGGGTTGTCTGGGTTCCGACGGGAGCTTCTGTCTGGCGTATAGAAAACGGCGGGGTTATAAAATTCATGAAATAAAATATGATTAACTTACATGACGCGGACGCAGCTGACAGGAGATTTGAAAATGGCAGGGAATAAAAATTGCCGAGTGGGAGTGGCACAGGTGGATATAACCCCGCCACTTGGTTCTGACCTCGGGGGCTACCATCACAGGCGGCTTGCCAGGGAAGTGAGGAGCAGGCTTTACACGAAAACCATGGTCATCGAGAGCAATGGAAAGCGCATAGCCCTTGTTGCCAACGACATCTGCATGCTGAGTGATGACATAACGTATCCTGCAAAGGATAAGATCTCCTCATCTTGCGGTATACCTCCAGAGGCAGTGATGCTCTCTGCCACCCATACCCACACGGGACCCGCCATAGATGTAGTTTCTGGAGTTCCGGCCACGGGATTGCCTTTCTCCCCCGACCCCGCATATATAAAGAAACTGACAGAAAACATCGCGGAGGGAGTCAGTGAAGCCTGCCATTCTTTATTCGAGGCCGAGATTTTTTGCGGGCAGACCCAGGCGGAAGGATTCTCCATCAACAAGCTGTGCAGGACGAAAAACGGCAAGGACGTCTACGATACAAGGCCCATGGACGGCGGAAAGGACGGACGGATAGGTTTTTCGGGACCTCTCGATAATTCCGTGCAGGTACTCTGCATAAAAGACACCGAGAAAAAAATAAGGGCGTTTGCCGTAAATTACGCCTGCCATCCCAACAGCGGACCGGATGTCATCTGGGCGGAATGGCCCGGTGAAATGGCAGAGACCATCTCCCTTGTTTACGGGCAGGATGTCCCATGCCTGCTCCTACAGGGAACATCGGGAGACGTCGACTGCATGCTCAATCTTCCTCATGAACAGATAGGAAGGGGCATTGCGGGAGCGGCCATCATGGCGGTCGAAAAAGAGCAGAATTCTTCAATCGTTTCGCCGGTAGATTTCCGCATGAAAAATATACCGATGAAGTTGCTGTCCAAGACGCCAGAAACTGAACGGATGATGAACGAAATAAAACAAAAAAAGAAAAAGAGCCTGCCTGAAGAAAGCTGGCTTAAAAGATATAACGGGTGGAATCCCGGATGCACGGAGATCAACGTTCCGATCCAGTGCCTGCGCATGGGACAGACAGCCTTTGTCGGACTGCCCGGGGAGATTTTCACGTCCATAGGATTGGAGATTAAAAAGCATTCATCCGCCGCCAGTACGATGGTGGTGGAACTGGCCAACACAAGGGTAGGATACGTTCCCGCCATGGAACAGGCAGACAGAGGCGGATACGGAGAGTGGCCGTTTACAAACCGCCTGCTTCTTCCTGAAGCCGCCTCTATGATGGCCGATACCGCCATCGGGATGCTCTGGGAAATGTGGGACCTGGGATAAAAAAGGTAAAAGAGTAAAATTTTCTTAACAATAAAACACACGGGAGATTAAAAATGAGTGAATCCGGGAAATGTCGAGTCGGAGTAGCACAGATTGATATAACCCCTTCCCTGGGATCCAACCTGGGGGGGTACTTCCACGCCCGCAGAGCAAAGGAAGCCAGGGGCAAGCTATATACCAGGACAATGGTTATCGAGAACGGAGGAAAACGTATCGCGTTGGTTGCCAACGACCTGCTATATATTACGGATGAAATATCAACCAAAGCCAAAGAAAAGATATCTTCATCCTGCGGACTTTCCCCCGAGGAAGTGATGATCACAGCAACCCATACACATACCGGGCCCGCCCTTATGATAATCCCGGGGCTTCCTTACGACCACGATCCTGTTTACGTCGGGGAACTTATAGAGAAGATCGTGGAGTGTGTCAGTAAGGCATGCGGCTCGATGTTTGACGCGGAGATATATTTCGGGAAAACAGAGGCGGAAGGATTCTCGATAAGCAAGCTGTGCAGGATGAAAAACGGGAAAGATATTTACGATATAAGGCCTATGGACGGCGGCAAGGACGGGCGGATTGGTTTTTCCGCCCCTCTTGACAATTCCGTGCAGGTTCTATGTGTCAGGGATAAAGATAAAAAGGCAAGGGCTTTTGCAATCAATTATGCGTGCCATCCCAACAGCGGTCCGGATTACATCTGGGCGGAATGGCCCGGTGAAATGGCTGAGACCATATCCCTTATCTACGGGCAGGATGTCCCCTGTCTGTTTTTACAAGGTACGGCCGGAGATGTTGACTGCATGTACAAGCTTCCCCATGACCAGATAGGCAGGGGCATCGCGGGGGCGGCCATAATGGCTGCGGAAAGGGAGCTGACCCCCTTATCGGTTCTTCCCGTTGATTCGAGGCTCAGGTACGTGCCCATTCCCCGGTTGTTGAAGACCCCTGAAACTGACAGGATAATGAACGAATTGAGAAAGAAACCCGACCTCAGCCTGCCGGAAAAAACCTGGCTGACAAGGTACGACCTCTGGAATCCGGAACCAAAAGAAATTAATATTCCCATACATTGCATGAGGATTGGAAATACGGCCCTAGTGGGTATGCCATGGGAGGTTTTCACGCCCATAGGGCTGGAGATTAAAAGGTACTCCCCCGCCACCAGTACGATGGTGGTGGAACTGGCAAATACAAGATGCGGATACCTGCCCCCCATAGAACAGTCGCTCAGAGGAGGATACGGTGAATGGCCTTTCATAACAAGGCTCTTCGTGCCTGAAGCGGCCACCATGGCGGCAAATACCGCCATAGAGATGCTGTGGGAAATGTGGGATTCCGCGAGATAAAGGAGAGAGAACACAGGCTTGCTGGAAATACCCGGCATAAGAAAGAGGGACCACCCGGGAATAGAAAATATAACAATGGTATTTTGTCATAATAGAGTTTTCTAATCCTGTGTTTATCAAAGTTGAGTATTAAATTCCTTATGTCGGAATTCCCGGAGGAAAATCAGTGTCGAAAAATAAGATGGTAAAGATTGGAGTGTTGGGTGTTGGCCGCGGCGCAGGATTTGCAAAAGGCGCTGAATCTCTCGGAATGAAGCTTGTTGCTCTTTGCGATACGTGGGAAGAAAAGCTGAATAAACTCGGGAAAGCGCTCAATGTTTCAACCTATACAGACTATGATAAGTTTCTCCAGCACGATATGGACGCGGTGGTTCTGGCAAACTATTTTTACCAGCACGCGCCGTTTGCCATAAAGGCGCTCAAGGCCGGCATGCACGTAATGAGCGAAACTTCCGCCTGTTTCACCCTTGCCGAAGGAGTTGCCCTTATAGAAGCAGTGGAAAAAAGCGGAAAGATATACTTCTTTGCGGAGAACTATCCTTATATGGGATTTAACTGCGAGATGCGTAAACTTTACCGGAAAGGGGAGATGGGCAAATTCCTCTACGGAGAAGGAGAGTATGTTCATCCAATGGTTGCTTCATCCTCTAACTCCATTTCCCCGGGTATGGACCACTGGAGGAATTGGCTTCCTGCGACATACTATTGTACCCACTCTGTGGGTCCGGTAATGTACATCACCGATACTATGCCGGTCAAGGTCAACGGTTTTATAGTCCCCCGGGATTGTGATGACGCCAAATACAAGAAAACAGTCCGAGTGGCGGATCTTGCCTCCTCAATTATTGTGCGCATGGATAACGGCGCAATAGTAAAATCCTTGCACGGTGGACTAAAGGGGCACGGCAACTGGGTGCGAATCCACTGCAACAAGGGACTGATGGAAAACCTGCGGATTGGAGATTGGTTCATGCTCAGAATCAGAAAAGAACCTTTTGACTCAAAACCCGGTGAGCCGGTTGAAAAGATATACAGGCCAGATGCCTCCTCGTACGCCAGAGAGACAGGCAGGCGTGGACACCTTGAGTGCGATGACTTGATGTTTTACTACTTTTCACAGGCCATAAAAACGGGGAAACAGCCTTACATGGACGTATACAGGGGAGTGGCGATGTCAATAGTGGGAATACAGGCATACCGTTCCGCCCTGAACGATTCCAACACGGTGGAGGTGCCAGACTTAAGAAAAAAATCTGAAAGGGTAAAATATGCCAACGACGACTGGAATCCTGACCCGTCGCGGCATAAGAACGGATATCCTTTTCCAAGCGTCCTGGGGAAGGTAGCGCCGAGCAAACAGGGTATATCTTACGCCAGGAAGATATGGGCAAAAAGCGGCTACAGGGAAAAAGAACAGGAGAAATACGGCAAAGAACGCAGGGAGAGCTGACATGAAGACGATAATGTATGTGCCGCTTATTACAATGCTGCTGGCTCAGGGATTGAGAGCCCAGGACCAGGCCTACTTGAAATGGGTCGAGAGAAGGGAAGCCCTCAAAAAGGATCCATCCGTTGCAAGGTACTACACATTTGAGAACGTAAATGACAGCGGCAGCATAATACCAGACCTGAGCGGCAACGGGGGTAATTTGCAATTCGCCCCTTATACCGACAAGATAACAAAGAAAGTTTACGACGATCTCAAGGTTGTGGAAGGAAGGTGGAAGGATAAAAAAGCCGTCAGGCTGGACCTCGGCGCTTACCAGGGGCCCGGATACAATATAGAGAAAGAACAGTTTACCGCCGAGGTGTGGTTCCGAAGGATTGGTCCGGGCAGCGAACCTCTTTCGATTGTCAACCGGAGGAGGGGCCATCTTTTGTCTCTCGAGGGACACCGAAGGGGCTGGCGCATAATAACGGCTTACGATTCGCCTGTTTCCGGCAACACATTCTCGGCGGCTTCCGTGATAACCTTCCAGCTGGGAAAAAATGAAAGCGAGAAAGCATCTCCCGCCGTATCGGCCAGGACCATGCTGACGGATAACATCTGGCAGCATCTTGCCGTTTCATGGGATGGAAATGAGATGAGACTTTACCTTAACGGAAAACTCCTGGGATCGACTCCTTACGATAAAGAATATATTCCCGTCGAGAGAAAGAATTCTTTCAGACTTGGTTTTGCTGGCCTTGGAATGGGCGCAGTGGTGACGGATATAGACGAAGTGGTGATATATAACCGGGTGCTGACAGCCGAAGAGATAGAAAAACTGAGCAAGGGCGTAGCGGGCGTTTCAAGGGAAGAAGCCCTTGCCCGGGGAGACGATTTCCTTGCCCGGGGAGACTATGGGAATGCCCGGAAAGAATACTCAAAATTAGAAATGCTGCCTGATTACGGCAGGGAACTTGCATTATTTAATATAGCAGAGTGCTACAGGCTGGAAAAAGATTTTGTTAATGTCCACAGGATATTCGGAGAAATATCCGATATTCCGGATCTGAAGCCATACTACCGCATTCACGCCATGTTCAAACAGGCGGAAGCATATATTGAACAGAAGGATTACAAAAACGCGGTCCAGCTTTATGGGATGATACCGGAAACAAAAGGCGCAACGGATTACCACGTATTCACATCCAGACTGAAAACAGGAGATGCATTCAGAGACCAGCGAATGCACTCCGAAGCGCGCAAGGTCTACCTCGGATTGCTGAAAAATGAGGAATCAAGTTCTTTCCCCAACGACGGCAACAGGCTGGAATTGTGCGACAGGCTTGAAGCCATAGACGGTTTAAACGACGGGACAGCCGAAAAAAGCATGTCCGCAAAGCTGGAGGAATGGATAAACAGCCCCGGGCAGTCGATATACGTCTCCCCGCAGGGAAAAGATAACAACACGGGCGCGAAAGACAAACCTTTTGCCACGGTAAAACGGGCTCAGGAAGAGGCAAGGAAACTGAAAGAGAAAGGCGGGGTAGTGGTATATCTGCGTGAAGGGAGTTATTTTTTATCTGAGCCATTAACTTTTTCAAAAGAAGATTCAGGCACAGAAAACTTCCCAATAGTCTACAGAAGTTTTCCCGGAGAGGAAGCGAGAATCATTGGCGGGACGCAAATAAAAAACTTTACTCTTCTTTCGGACGCTTCTATATTGAGGAGGCTGCCTGAAGAGTCCCGCGGCAAGGTATGGGTGGCAGATTTGAAAGATGCCGGGATAGCCGATTACGGCAAGATGTTTAACAGGGTAGACGAATCTAACCCCGCGCCTATGGAACTGATATGCAACGGGAAAATAATGCAGCTTTCCCGCTGGCCTAACGACAGCTGGTTGAGGGTTGCAGGTTTGACCAAACCGGGAGGGGATTACAAATTCAGGAATGTGCCTTATGAGAAAGGCAAATTTGTTTATGGCGGAGACAGGCCTGAAAGATGGAAAGGGGAGAAGGATATCTGGCTCATGGGGTATATGGGAGTGGAAACGCCGTTTCTACGCAAGAGACTGGGAGTGGAATCTATCGACACTGACAAGAAAATCATGTATGTCAGAGAAGACCCCTACCAGAGAAAGAAAGACCCTCATTATACAGGCAATCGTGTAGCCGCAAAACATCCTTATTTTGCGTATAACCTTTTAAGCGAGATTGATATGCCCGGAGAGTGGTATCTTGACAGGGAAACAGGCAGGCTGTACTTTTATCCGCCTGATGAACTCAAAGAGAGCCAGGTGTCAGCAACAATGGTTCATAAGCCGTTGGCGCAATTTAAAGATGCGTCCAATATTGTTTTCTTCGGGCTGACAATTGAGGGGGGAAGGTCCCATGCCTTTGAAATAACAGGAGGCAGGAACAATATAATTGCAGGTTCTATTATCAGGAATACGGGACAGTATGCGGTAAGGATAACAGGCGGCTGGGAACATAAAGTCATTGGCTGCGATATCTACGACACGGGCAGCGGGGGTGTTTTTCTTGAAGGAGGCGACAGAGAAAAACTTATTCCGTCAAAACATCTTTTGGAAAACAACCATATTTACCGGTTTGCCGGCAGGTTTAACGCGGGATATGCTGTCTGGGTTGATGGAATTGGCCAGAGGGTATCTCATAACGTTATAAATGACGGGCCTCTCCAGGCGCTCTATTTCAACGCCAATGACCATATTATAGAATTTAATGAACTGCACGATACTCCTCATGAGGGTAGAGAAATAGGGGCGGTGTATGTTTACGGATCTCCATGGGCGCTCATGAACAGGGGAACAGTTATAAGAAACAATTTTTTTCACCACATCAGTACCCATTCTTCTCCAAACTACACTCACGGTTTGAATGCAATACACATAGATGCTGTCAACGCCGGCATCGTGCTGAAAGACAACATTTTTTACAGGTTCCCAAACGGCATATCGAGCACCCAGCCTGGAAACTATATAACGAATAACGTTTTTATCGACAGCTCATCAAGCGCCATAGGGCAGGGAGACAGGTCGTCCATTTATTGCGAAGGAGGAGATATAAACGCCGGACCTAATCTGTTTCTTGTACGGCGCTTGGCGGATTTGCTTAACAGCATGCGTTACAAACAGCCTCCGTGGAGTTTTAGATATCCTCCCCTTGTTGGAATGATTGAAAAAGAACCGGCGATCTGGGGGAAAATTCAGGGCAGCGTCATAGAACGGAATGTGAATACCGGCGGCCGTTTCATTTCTTTCGGGGAGGGAACCCTTGCCACTACCCGTTTCAACGATAACTGGGACGGGAACGATCCTCTCTTCATGGACAGGGAAAAAATGGATTTCAGCTTCAGGCCGGGTTCTCACGTTTACGGATTGACGGGTTGCGGGGAAATTGAGACGAAAAAAGCGGGAGTTTATCAGGACAAGCTCAGGGCAAGCTGGCCCATAAACAGGTCGAAAGAAGATATCGGCAGGTATTATAAACCCGGCAAGAGCTCAATAGGGGATGTCAAGATGTCCCTATCATCGCTTCCGAGAATTTATCCGCCTCTGGAATATAATATTCCCATCAGGAAAACACCTATTGTTGTAGACGGAAAACCGGGAGAAACCGAATGGCCCGGAATGGAGCAGAAAAATGTTTTGGCAATAGACAGAAAAGACGCAAAAGATAAGAAAGGGATCAAATCCTTTGCGCGGCTCCTCTACGACAAAGATTATTTATACATTGCAACAAAACATGAACCCGATCCTTACATTGAAGGTATGTCCGAGTCGCAGAAAAACCATTTTCCCGCTTTTGAACTGGCCATTGAAACACAGTCGGGTTCTCACAGCAGAGGCTGGTGGATGGAGGACATGACTACCGGGCCAATATACATCATCTGGGGATATTTCAGCGGCAAGCACCAGGTAATGAATCCTTTTAAGATGCCTTTCAGCAATCTCAAGTCTCTGGAAGACTCAATAGAATACAAGGTCTCGGTCATAAACGAGGAGACCAGGGAATGGGCGTCCGAAATGAAAATACCCCTTGCCTCCATTGGAATAAACCCTTCGGAAATAGACAAGCTCTATTTCAACATGGGCGTCTGGAAAAGGGACGGCTGGGTGGCATGGGTGCCGACGGGAGGATCTGTCTGGAGGATAGAGAACGCCGGATTCATCAGGTTTGTCAAATAACCTTTTCCACTGGCAGCACTATCCCTTCGTGATTGCGCAGGCTGAAGCCTGCAGCTACAAGTTTGAAATAGAAAGGTAGTAGCCCTTGCACTGGATAGTGTTTATCCCGCGAGAGACACCCTTTGAAGTACGCCGGAGTGAGAACTCAGGTGAAATCCAAGGAGATTAAATGAAAAAAACATGGGGATTATTATTACTGGCAGGTTTCTTTCTGGCATCTTTCTCATTGAAGGCGGACGGATTTCTTCTCAATGTAAACGACGTATCCGGCCTTGATTCACCCTGGCCCATGGTAGCAAGCATTCCTTTTGCAAAAGGCGAGCTTAAAGACCCCCTGGCTATCCGCATAATGAACGGAAACAGGGAAATCCCTTCCCAGGTGGATGTGACTGCCACG
>JAKPNC010000214.1 GCA_029548585.1 bacterium
GGGAACAGCACGCACCCACGACATATGGTTTTTGCCTCAAGCAGGAAAATACAATGCAGATGCGGTGAAAAAGACAGCTATAGCGGGAGCCAGGCAGGTGCTGTCGCTGGCCGACCCTGTACGGCTGTGCGAAACAGAAGCAATAGGTTATCTCATGCTGCATAAAGACAGCGAAAGGTTTCCCAGGGAAGAAGCACTTATATCGGAATACTGGGACAGGTTTATAGTTCCTCTTCTTGCTTTTCCCATGAACGGGTATATTGCATGGGGATGCTATCCCGACAGAAGTTACGGAGAAGCCGGCGGAAAAACGATGTCCTCTTTCCACGCACTTTCAAACCTCAGGGAATACGGAGTGAGACGCGAGCCCTGGAGACATTATGCACGGAGCGGCGAACGCCGTTACTACGATTACGGACACCGTTTCAGCCGTTTTACGGGCGACTGGTGCCTGGCACACTGCGATGTGCCCGGTTCGCCTGCAAAACAGAAAGGCGGTTTTATCACGTCGCCCGGAGGCAGCGGAGTTTCGGGTATGCTTCCCTTGTTCTGGGGAGACAGGACAGATAAATGGGATATTAACGCAGGAGATATAGGGCACTGGCTTCTGGACTATTATCTTACAGGGGATGAACATTCACTTGATTTGTTATACATGATAAAGGAGGCTTTTAAGAAAGGAGGCTGGAGGCCTAAAGGTGCGCCAAACCAGTTCCATGCCACGGGAATAAGGACTTTACTGACACTATTCATTATGGACTGGGATGAAGATTCCGGCAAAACTATAAAAGAGATTGTTAATGAGATGGTTGACCTTAAAAGCCAGAACGGTTTCCGCCTCTTTGAAAGCGCTTACGGCTCCATGTATAAAGATGAGCGTACAAGCCACAACGTCCTCGAGTATTACATGGAAACGGGTGACGAACTTGCAAAGGAAGCGTTTCTGAAATTGCTGAACCAGCTATATCGTTTTGACCGAAGAGGAACAACAGTTTCATATAAAAATTACGATGGGTTTACCAATTCGATTGCCTACTGGATGACAGGAGATGAAAGGTATAGAACGGTAGTTGAACAGTCGGTACGGGATGCGTTGTACTACAGCGAATTATTGCCTCTCTCGGCAGACCTCGCAATGAAGCCCAAGAACCCCCTTGATTGGCCGAATTTATATGTTCCAGGTGAATTTCCTGGACCGCGTAGAACTTTTTTCATGGGACACCACGAATATCATAATCCATTCATAGGACTGCCCACTGCCTTGAAACTTCTTGCTGAAAAAGGATGGAGCGGCAAAACGACCCCCCTTGTTGTGAAACCGATGAAAGTCATTCCGGGTGAAGTGATTTTTTACCATGAAAGAGGCAGTGAAACACAACTTAATACTTATGTGAGAACCGGATTGAAAATGAATCCCGAAACCCTAAGAATTTTTCCTTACCCTCAATCAACCGCAACTCTCCCGGTTGAAGGAATAAAAGCAGCGGTTGAAAAGAGAATGTCCAGAGGACCATGGTTCGATGCAAATCCCGATGCTTATCCCGACCCGCACGAACACTACAATATCATAATTACAATACCGGCCGAAACAGATACCGGATTATACCTGCTTTCGTTCGGGGAAAACGAAACCTTTACGGTACTGGATTCGACCTCGGGGAAGGTCGCACTTTACTGTCCGGAAGGATTCTGGTCCGTCAGCATAGGAGACCACAGCGGGTCGGGTCCTTACGGGCGTTCAGGTGAAGGAATACCCGCATATTTCAGGGTGCCTGACGGACTGAAAGAACTGGAAATATTTTTAGGGCGTTCTGCAAGAGTTATAGCGCCTGATGGTTCAGCGGTCGTTGAATTTTCCAATAAGAATATCGGCAATATTAAAATTCCAGTGGAAGGTAAAAACGGCATATGGAAAATTCAATTCTATATAGACTCATTTCACGGAACATGTCCGCCTGTTTTTATCAAGATGCTCAACATCGAACCAATAGTGGCTTTCGGTTCCCCATCCCTTTTGCCGGAAGGAACAACCGGCAAACCCGTAAAAATACCGCAGGTACAGCTACCTGCACCATCTGCATCTCTCGAGTTTGTTCCGGGAGTATCAGGGAAAGCAGTAAGGCTATCAAACGGACAGACTCTGGCCTTTTCCGAGGGGGCAGCCCTCGATACCGGAGGACATACCTTCTTCCCCGGAATGAAAGGCACGGCAGAATTCTGGTTCAGAGCCGACCGTTGCACCCATGAAACACCTATGGAAATGACCCAGTATAAAATCCAGTCATTTCTGAAAGCCCCTCATCTTAATTTCAGGCATTTCTGTGAAGTAAGAAGCTCTTCCAGAACATTTGACAGCAACTTAAGATTTGAGCTGCTCTTATCAAAACCTGCATACCCTCCTCCCGGTTTCCATGGACAGCATTTTTTCAAGGCAGGAGAGTGGACGCATATTGCCTATACATGGGAAGTGAAAAAAGGCAAGAAAATGGAAGGGGAGCTTAACATTTTTGTTAATGGGCACAAACTACTCCCTGCACAGGGTTATTCTCAGGTGAGAAAATTGGCCGGAAGCGCGGAATTTGAACTTTCAGGAGAAGGTGAGAATATAGAAATAGGTCCCTTTGACGGCAGCATGGACATGCTGAGAATCTCGGATACGGTAAAATACACGGAGGATTTTGTTCCGTTGAAAAGTTACGGGCTGGACGACGATACGAGGGCGGTATTTTACTTTGACGGTAATCTCAAGGGAATATCTGCTTTATCAAAAGAACCCGTTGAAGCCAAATAATGTAGCGGGGGAATTTATCCCACGATTTTAAAAGAGAGATTGCCACGGCACAAACAGCCTCGCAATGACAAACGAGAGGAAAAGGGAGAATTCAAAATGAAAAAGAGAGGTGGATTATCATTTCTGGCAGGCTTTTTTTTACTGTGTTTCACACTAAAGGCGGGAGAATTCTCCCTTAAAATCAACGACGTATCCGGCCTTGATTCACCCTGGCCCATGGTAGCAAGCATTCCTTTTGCAAAAGGCGAGCTTAAAGACCCCCTGGCTATCCGCATAATGAACGGAAACAGGGAAATCCCTTCCCAGGTGGATGTGACTGCCACG